>JBCCHO010000283.1:0-2452 GCA_039028715.1 Chlamydiota bacterium
GCCATAGCTACTAGCCCCCCCCTCCTTCAAACCGATTTTTCGCTGAAATCTTGAAGCCATCGACTGCTACGGGCACTTCAAAACTGCGTTTTTTCGTGTCCCTGCGCAGGAGTTTTTTCTAGATAAGCAACCTTATTACCTATCCGTCAGGCGGATAAAACCCAGGGAAAAAGTCGATCAAAATAGCCGTGCCAAATCAGCAATCTTTTTGCATTTTGAATCGTCTTCGGTATATAATCATTGTAAGGTTGCTTGTAAGCCAAACATATCGATATACCCCTTCAAGGAGAAGGAGACGTCTTACGCACTGGCAAAAGTTGTCTAAATGCTTGTAGCCCAAGTCGCACAAGCGATGGGGCTTTTGCCATACATCAGGTTAGAAGCTCATCCTCTTTGGAGGACTGAGAGTGTCACAAAAATGATCATTACTATTGATGGCCCGGCGGGAACGGGAAAGTCAACAGCTGCTAGAAGGTTGGCGCGTGCTTTAAAGTTCGCTTATTTTGATACAGGAGCGCTCTATCGCGCTATCACTTGGATGGTGCTTGAAAATAAAGTGGACTTCACTGATGAAGAAAACATTGTCGCTGCTCTCAACACACTTTCTTTTCGCATCGAGAGCGATGGTAAGGCAGAGCGCTACTTTGTCGGTAATAAGGAAGTGACTGATGTATTGCGTCTTCCCAAGGTGACGGCAGCTGTTTCTCAAGTGGCAGCATTGGAAGGTGTACGCAAGGCCCTTAAGCCAATACAAAGGGAATACGCGTGTAAAGGGAAGGCGGTTTTTGATGGGCGCGATCTGGGAACGGCGATTTTCCCCGACGCCGACCTGAAATTTTTTCTCACAGCAAGCGAAGAGGTTCGCGCTAAGCGACGCTTTCTTGAACTGTCTTTGAAGTTTCCCGATCAAACAGAAAAATTTTCTTATCATCAAGTGATGGAAGATATTCGATTGCGTGATCGAATTGATTCGAGCCGTTGTGTTGCCCCGCTTAAAAAAGCTCCCGATGCGATTTTAATTGACACCTCTGATTTAGCGGTAGATCAAGTTGTCGATTTGATGTGTCAGACATATCGAAAAAAAGCCGGTATTAAGCTTAAGCAGCAATCAGATAAAGGCTCATTGCTGTATCGCTTGGTTATTTGGCTCACGCGCAGTGTGTTTAAACTTCTGTACCGTTACCGGGTTTTTGGCCTTGAGAATTATCCTCCTGGATCAGCATTGATAGCTGTTAACCACACCTCGTTTTATGATCCACCGGCTGTCGCTGCTGCATGCCCTGAAGCCGTCCACTTTGTTGCCCGTGAAACGCTATTTCGCTCCTTTTTGGGCAAGCTTATCCGCAAACTTAATTCGCACCCTATTAGCAAAGGTTTGAAAAATATTTCCGGTGTAAAGACAATTTGCCGGCTACTCAAAGAGGGAAAGAAGGTGATTATTTTCCCCGAAGGGACGCGATCAAAAGAAGGCGAGCTTGCGCCGATTCAGCGTGGAACAGGGCTTCTCTTTGCAAAAAGTGAAGCGGCGATTTTGCCTACTTATGTTCATGGAACTTACAGCATTTGGAGTCGGAACCGCAAACTCCCAAAGCTTTTTGGTAAAATCGTTGTTGTTTTTGGATCGCCCATTCTTTGGAGTCATTATGAGGGGAAAGAGCGCAAGGAAATTAGAGAGCTTGTTTCTTGCGATTTAGAGCGTAGTTTGCGACGGCTCAAAGAGTGGTATGAACAAGGAGCTAATGGAGTTCCCCCTTAACCCAAGCTTGCCCCTTGTAGTGTCGAATTTTTATCGCTTTATTGATGCTAAATCACTTGCGTTTTTAGAATGGGTTCTTTTCTCACACTTTTCTCTAGGCACCAACCCTTTTATTTCGAGGGAATGGTTGTAACCATTTCCAAAAGAGCTTTTTGGAAAGCCTCTGGAATACTCGGAAAACAAAGGCTCCAAATTTTTCCAGAGCCTTGTGAGAAACGCGGGTGAGAAAAGGGGGTTTTGGATTTTACCTTATTTAGGGTTGGGCAAAAAACACAGTACTCTTTAGAGGCTCCTACGCAAAAATCGCTTTCGAAGGGAAACTTGATGATTTTGACTTGAGAACTACTTTTTGTAAATTGACATATCCTGCTAAGGATAGGCAATTTATAAAAAGTAGTTCTCAAGGACAAGAGCGCGAATTTCACTCGAAATGGAATTTTGCGTAGGAGCCTCTCTTTAATATTTAAAAAATTTGTTTGCTCTTGCCGAAGAAAGCTCAGGTATTAACGGGTGCGGCAGTGGGATGGCCTCGTATACCTGATCGAAGGAAAATAACGCCCAAATTAATCACTCCAAATCAGCAATCTTTCTACATTTTGATTCGTCTTCGACATATACGGACCCCTGACGGAGAATCCGATTTGGCGCGAAAGATTGAAGCTCAAGGGGGGCAAGCGGGGGACAAGCCGTCGGGAC
>JBCCHO010000284.1:0-2374 GCA_039028715.1 Chlamydiota bacterium
GGTGATGTTGATGACAAAGAGCAAGCAAAGCATTTAAAAATTGTTGTTAACGCTGTACTTGAAGAGGGAAATTTCGATGAAGCTCGCAGGGCTGCTGAAGTGGCGCGTGATGACAAAGAACAAGCAAAGCTTTTAAAAATTGTTTTTGACGCTGCACTTAAAGAGGGAAACTTCGATGAAGCTCTCCTAGCTGCTAAAGCGGTGCGTGATGACACAGACGAGCAAGGCTTTTAGAAATTTGCGTTAGGGCTAAAATAGGGTCTTCTAATAAGAACCAGTTTTTTGAAGAATATTGTTGCATATAAGAGGCTGCTGCGCAAAATTCCATACTGTGGATGTCCGCTCCGCTTATTAAGTAGGAACTGCGGGTGAAGTGTCCTCAGAAACTATCATTCGCTACATTACAAAATGTCAAGGGGAATAGGGGCACGCTTTCATCTCAACAATCCCCTAAAGGAGATGAGGATTCCCGCGTGTCCTCTCTAAGTGATGCTATTTGGCACTATGATCACTATTTTGATTCATATCTTTATGGGTTTGACAGGACTGGTTTAACCGATTTTCTGCTAGATCTTTATTAAAAACCACCTGGTCTTTAAATTGTTCGGGCAAAAGCGTCGAAGACAAAAGCTTAACACATGCCTCAAGTCCTTCTTCATTTTTCCCCAAGAGCAAGGCGCAGTTGGCAAATTCAACAAGCAAGCGGTAGTCGTAAATAGCACTGTCCAGGAAAGGATCTTGGGCGGGTTTTGAGAAGGAAAGAGCGTATTTGGCTAGTAGATATCCCAGCAAATAATTCTTGTTTTTTCTATAAATGACCGCTAAGTGAAACAATGGCTCTGCGCGGTATGGAAGACAGGCGTGAGCATGAAAAAAACTCGTCAAAGCTTGAGTCGTTTTCCAGCTATTTTCTTGAGAAATACCCGCATAGTAAAATTTTTTATAAGCCTGCTCTGAGTTAGAAAGTATGGGCTGCTCCTTTTTTAGGGCAGCTTGTTTCCTGCAACTACTCAAGGGCATGGTTTGCGCAAGAAAATCAGATGTTTCAATCGGAAAGCCTGCTTCCTGAATGAACATTCTTTTATAATCTTGTTCGAATTGATCGAATACCTGTATTAAATTCTCTCCGTGATAGCCCCACATGTGAACAAGAAAATCTCCAGGTCGGTAATAATAAGGGTCAAGGTTAAAAGCGCGAGATGGTTGAACAAGAACTCGTTTGCTCTCTTCTGGCGGCATTTCCAAAAGCGTAGAGATAAGCGCTTTTTGATCCCAGAAACCAGGCTGGTTATTGGGATATTTTTGCCAAGCGCTTTTTAATAACTGTTTTGAAAAAGGGCAATTTTTATAGAGGATTTGGCCAGAATTAAGATAAATTTTGTCAGCTGAGAAGGGACTTGCTAAGCCATCGATTGGCTGCTCAGTACACAAAATGACATCGAAATCTTCCGCGATCAGCGTTTCTAATTTCATAGAAAGATTTAAGATGAGGCTATCGGCATCAGACAGGAAAACCCAGTCATAATCGTAATTTTCAAGAATTTTAGCAACTAAAGCAAGTTTTGACCAGGCTGGCGCTAGGTCGACTTTTGCTTTGATACCAAACGAGGTATCGAGTTTCTGCGTTGCGACAAAAAAATCATAACCATGTTTCTTAGCGTAAAGTTCCTTGCTTTGTGTTCCGAAATCGACCACTTCGGCATAAGGTGGAGAATGGTTATGCTCTGCCTTATCTTTTCCCGTATCGCTGATAATCACTGTAGCAATTGCGATCTTTTTTCCTGTTGCGTTTTCTAGGTGGTTTTTTTGTACCCAGATGCCATGCTCGAGAGGGGTATAAGGTTCACCGTAAAGAGACTTAGCAAAAATAGAAAAGACGCAAAGAGAAAACCCAGCAAAAAAGAGCTTAAAACCTTGTAAAATCATACCATTTCTTGTGCGGATTGAAGAGACAAAGCAAAAGAGATTTTGAAGAAAAGTTTATTATTTAACATGTTATTTGACAAGTATCCTGGTACTTACAGTCAGTATTAGGATATGCAAAAAAAAGCTTTTTATTGGGGTTTTAAATAAAAATATGATAGGACCAGCGGGCTCATCGGTGTATTTTAAAGCGCTTTTGTCCATAAATTACTGATACCTGTGAGTGCGACCTATGAACCTATCCGTAAATGAAAATCTTCTTGCTTTTCATTTACGGATAGGTTCATGGGTATTGATTTGAATTATTCTTTTTCCCATGCTTGAAACGGAAAAATGGCCCCTACTTTATCCAAGTATGTGCCCATTTTTCCGTTTCAAGCATGAAAAAAATTGAAAATCCCTCTAAATACCCATAGGTCGCACTCACAGGTAGTAAGATAATTGAATTTTA
>JBCCHO010000285.1:0-2351 GCA_039028715.1 Chlamydiota bacterium
ATAATAAACAATAATTAATTAAGTGAGGTATTTTATGTCAGCAATAACTAGTCCATACTTTAATACAATTTCAGAATATATTAGTAAAATAGATTCAAAAATAACATATGAAAAAAATTACTATTTAGCGATCAATAATAGTAGCCATAAAGTTGAAATAGTTAAAAATAATTTTATTAATCTTGCAAAAACATTTCTTGGATTCTTAAATTCTGATCTAAATAAGATTAAATTTAAGTATGAACAAGAAAAGAGTAAAGATACATCGAATGACACTATCGAAGATAGACAAAAAACCGCAATGAGAAATAACATTAGTCATTTTTTTCGATCAAAAAAACAAGAAGCATACAATAATAGTATAAAGAAAAAAATAAGCGACTGTTTTAATTTCTGTAGAAAAAAATTTCAACCCAATTATCAAGAGATGGTATAGAGCAAGTCGGGTTAACCCGACTTTTGCAAAGTAGCGCTTCTGTTTTTCATCGACATCGCATTTCTCAAAATGCAAGCGTAGTGTCCGAATAATTTGTTTTTTTAATCCAAGTTGTGTCTTATCCCAAGGTCACCCGTTGCGGTGTCAAATTTTTCTTACTTTGGGTGAACTTGGGTTAAGGCAACGAAGTTGGGTAAGCGGGCTTGCAGTGTGTTTCCTTAACTTTAAGCAGCGTGAGCAGTGAGATAGTCAAGTAAACTGGCAAAGTGAGAAAGGCAATTTTATAACTGGTCACAGAAAAGATGCGCGCGCCTTTCACGAGCTTTCCATCCCACATCAGATCGAGGAATTTGCCCGTTAGCGGGTCGGAAAAAGCCCCGAGTAGGGCATCAAAAGCGTTCATAAATCCAATCGCCGTTGCCGCAAGTAGAGGGATGTGAATTTCGCGGATCATCGTGAAGCAGAGCAGGAAGCTGCTGATCGAAAACCCAAAGAGAAACAGCAAAAAGGCAAGGGCGTGAACCGAGAGACTCGGAACGTAAATGACCATCGAGATAGCGAGCAAAGCTAAAATCGTGCCCCACAGCATCACAATGCGCCGTTGGCCGAGCCGGTCGGAGAACCAGCCGAAAGTAGGCGCACCGACTGCAAATCCGATAAAAACCAGAGAGACCATTTGCGCTGACAAGCTGTGAGAAAGACCAAAGGCCTCCATTGTGAAAGAAACTCCCCATAGCCCACCAAAGACCATGACCGGTGCAAAAGCGAATCCGCTATAAATCGAGAGCCACCACGATTGAGGATTTTGCAAAATCTTTTTGAGGCTCTGTAAAAATGGAACTTTTGTCGGGGCGATATGGCGTTCTTGTTTATGATCTGGTGATTTATCTCTGACAATCAGCCAAAAAATAGCAGCTAACACAAGGCCTATGATGCCGATCATTTTAATGGCCTCGCGCCACTCCATTTTGTGAATAAAAGCAGCCAAAGGAGCTTGACCGCCGACCGCTCCGAGCATAGCCATCGCCATCATTAGCCCGGCCATGAAGGCAAACTGTTTGAAGGGAAACCAGTTGGCAATCAGTTTTAAGCAGTTGACAGCGGCGAATGCAGCTCCAACACCTGTTAAAAAACGTCCGACACCTGCGAGAAAAAAAGAGCTCGAGGTGGCAAAAAGAAGGTTCCCAAGAGCGCATAAGGTGATTGCAAGGGTGGTCGTTTTCCTCGGGCCAAACCGATCGAGCAGCAGGCCCGCTGGAATTTGCAACAGTAAGTAGGCGTAAAAGTAACAAGCGGCGAGGTTTCCGAGCTCTGCGCCGCCGATGTGGAAGCTCCTCATCAGCGTTGCCGTCATGACGCTTGGCGAAACCTCAATGGCGTATTTGTAAAACATGAAAATTGCGCTGAGAAACCAGATTGTCCAGGCGCGAATGGGATAACGGAGCTGATCGGGAGTCTTTTTTGGTGTCATTGAGCTTTTCCTCATTGCAGTAAAGTTGGACGCCACTTTGTAGTGGGGAGGGAACCAGTAAATTGACATCCTCCCACACACCTAAAGGAGTGGTTTTTACGCTCTACTTTTGATAAAACCTGTGAGTGCGACCTATGGATATTTATTTGAATTTTTCTTTTTCCATTTCAAGCATGAAAAAAATTGAAAATCCCTCTAAATAACCATAGGTCGCACTCACAGGTAAAAGTGGGAATGTTACAGTTGATATCTTCTCGTACCTAAAGGAATGGGTTTTATGCTACCGCTTGCTGCTTATCGCGAAGTATCGGTCAGAGTTTTTCTTTAGAACCTATCCGTAAATGAAAATGTTTTTGGTTTTTACCAGGTTTCTAGCAAATTTTTGGAAGCTGATTTGTACACATTGTCCATGAGACAAGGGTAACAAATCAGCTTCCAGAAAGA
>JBCCHO010000286.1:0-2334 GCA_039028715.1 Chlamydiota bacterium
CCGCAATTTGCCGCAGACAACAAAGATCATGGCGGCGATTCAGCAGCAGTGGAAAGAAACGCTCGGCATCCGCATCAACTTGCAGCCGCGCGATTACAAATCCCACATGGCGGCGCTATTTGTCGGCAATTACGAGATTGGCGATGTCACTTGGTGCTCCAAGGTCGAAGACCCCCTCTATGTCTTGTCTTTTTTTCTCGACCGACAAGCAAAAATTAATTTACCCAACTGGGACTGCCCTAAATACCGCCAGCTGTTACAGCGAGCGCGGGTAGAGACAGCGAGTGAGACAAGACGAGATCTGATCAAACAAGCCGAAGCTATTTTACTAGAAGAAATGCCTTTGATTCCGCTCTATTTTCCCGAAGGAATATGGCTGCAAAAACCCCATCTCGATAAAGTGACCGTGTCGCGCTTAAAGGAAATTGACTTTAAAGAGGCTTGTTTTTCTTCTCCTTGATCTGCTAGCTTGAGCGCATCCCAACGGGATCAATAAGGGCATCAAGAAGAAGGTGAAGGCATTCTTCATGGCCAAGTTCTTCTGCGATCCAAACTGGAGTGACTTTATTATCTCTAGCTATATTAAGGTCGGCGTTAGCAGCGATAAGAAGCTTTACGCATTTTGCATGACCATTTTTTGCCGCTGCCCAAACTGGAGTCTTATCTCTATATTGAGCGTTGACGTCAACACCAGGCTGATCAAGGAGAACCTTTAAGCATTTTGCGCGTCCATTTCGCGCTGCAGTGTATACTGGAGTCGTCTTTTTATGTGTCGCTTGATTCGGATCAGCTCTAAACAGAATAAGAAGCTCTAAACATTTTAGATGGCCATTTTGCGCTGCGATGTAAACAGGAGTCATCCCATTATGGTGAGCTTTGTTCACATCAACTCTAGGCTGATTAAGAAGAAGCGCTAAGCATTTTTTGTGACCATTCTGCGCTGCGCTGTAAACAGGAGTTAGGCCTTCCGCAGTTGCCTGATTCACATCAGCTCCAAACAGAATAAGAAGCTCTAAGCACTTTAGACGGCCATTTTGGGCCGCCATAAAAAGGGGCGTTGCGCCGCGCTTAGTTGCTTTGTTGATATCGGCGTTGGCGGTGATCAAGCGCTTGACACACTCTGCGTGTCCTAGATAAGCCGCTGCGCAAACGGGGGTCGTTTTGTTTTTGCTAGCTCGGTTGAGATCGACCTTGGCGTCGATAAGAAGTTGTAAACAGTCTGCGCAATTTTTCTCTGCTGCCCACCAAATGGGCGTTTTATCTTCATTGTCAGCTTTGTTAAGGTCCGCTTGAGCGCCGATCAATAACTGCAAACAGCGAGCAGAGCGGCATTTTGCGGCTAAGCAAACCAAGGTCGCGCCACTTGGAAAGACCGTATTGGGGTTAAGGCCGCTGTTAAGAGCTTGGCGTAGCGCAAGGTCATTGTCATGGGCAATGATTGTCTTAATATTTAGAGGTCGGTAATGATCTTTGCTCGATAAATAGGTGAGTTGGGCTATTTTGGCCTGATTTTTCTCAGTAGGCTTGTTGTTGATCGGCGCAGCCTTCTTTTCCACCAGATGCATCGCCCGCATCCTTTGCAGATAGGGGCTATTGCGCTCATGAAAAACTCGGAGCGCTAGCTTTGGCAAACTTTGCGATTCTCGAGTTGCGGTCGGTTTAACAAAGCTGCTAAAAAAGTGATAGGCATAGTCAAAGACGTTTAGGCATGCTGCGGGTAAGCAGCTTCTCAAGTTTTCACACTTAAAAATAGAGGCGTGACTTCTGTTGCCATGTTCATTGATAAGAAGATGGTTTTGGTGGCTTTGTTGCTTGATTGGGCTAGTCATAACCTCACTGGGCTTTGGGGTTAAAACCCAAGCCTGACCCGTTTTTGGTAAACTCGGGTTAAAAGCGAAACCCTATTCCAGCGCCAATTGCGAGCCCACTTAAGTTGGCTTTTCTCGTTTCCACGCGTTTAGTTTTATCTCGACTCAAGCTTGTTTTTAAGTAGGTGTAGTCGGCAAAAAAGTCAAAAAAGACAGAGTTTGTCAGATACGCTAAAAATCCCACTTTTCCGATTCCGCCAACGCCCCAGCCAGACGGGCTGCGGGTCACATCAGCAGAGTCATTTTGGATATTGGAATAAGCCACGGTCAAACCAAGGCCCAAGTAGGGGTGGAGACGATCGAAATGAAAAAAGTACTTTAAGCCTAGGTTGATCGGAATCGAGTATAGGCGCGTGTGGTTGCCGAGTCCTACTGAAGAACCCGTTGTGTATAAAAAGCCGATTTCGCCAAAGGCATACAGATCTTTCCAAGCTTGGATGTTTGTTTCGAGTGAGTAGCGCCCCGC
>JBCCHO010000287.1:0-2333 GCA_039028715.1 Chlamydiota bacterium
AAAATTTGGAGCATCTGTTTTCCGAGATTCCAAGGAGCTCTTTTGGAAATGGTTACAACCATTCCCTGCAAGATCTCCTTGAAATCTCGAAAAACATCTTGCTCAACTTTTTAGCAGAGCTTGTGAGAAATACGGGCTAACGGAGAAGTATTTAAACCTTTAAACAGTTTTGGAAAGCTAAAAGCTAAACTAAAGCGTCATCAACGCCGCTTAGCAAAGAAAATCAAATTTTCTGCTAATTGGAAGAAGCAGAAAAGAAAAATCAGCTCGCTACATGAGCACATTGCGAGGGCAAGAAGAGACTATCTGCATAAGATTTCAACAAAGATCAGCAAAAGCCACGCTATGGTCGTCATTGAAGCATTGCAAGTCAGAAATATGTCCAAATCTGCAAAGGGGAATGAAGAATCCCCCGGGAAGAGAGTCAAAGCAAAGTCAGGATTAAATAGAGGGATTTTAGATCAGGGGTGGGGCATTTTTGGCTCTATGCTTGATTACAAGCTTGAGGAATCAGGAGGCCAGCTTGCGAAAGTACCTCCTCACTATACAAGCCAGATCTGTCCCTGTTGCACACATGAAGCAAAAGAGAATCGCAAAACCCAATCTCGATTCGAATGTGAGAATTGTGGACATACGGCAAATGCTGATGATGTAGCAGCGATCAATATTTTAGCCCGGGGACATCGGGTGTTAGCCTGCGACCGTAGGTTCGCTTAAACCTTCGATGAAGCAGGAACCAGTAGGAAGTAGCGATACAAGCCTACTCGTGGGATAGTTTCTTACGAATCCCATTCCTTTAGGTGTGGGAGGATGTCAAACGGAGACGAGCAACTCTTTAAAAGAGGGAAAGTACGCAAGTGAGTCTTGCTTGATTTGACTGAGTTGAGGGTGATCTGGGGAGCAAATAAGAACAGGAGTGATATGTGCTTGGTTAAGGGCTCGAATTCCACGCAAAGCATCTTCGAATCCAACCATTTTTTCTCGCGCGCCGCCGAGTATCTTGATCGCTTTGAGGTAGGCATCGGGAGCGGGTTTGGGGAGGTGATAATCTTCTCTTGTTACCCATATTGGAATTGACTTAAGAAGGGGTAGATGGCGTTGAATAGCTGAAACTTGGTCATAGGTTGAATTGGTAACAACAGCGTGAGAAATTTGCTGTTGCTGTACGATTTTGAGCAAATCGGGAACTCCTGGCATGTATTCGAGGTGCTGACTTTGTAGTAGCTCGCCGTAATAGCGTTGTTTTTCTCGGTAGAGGGTTTCCCAAGTATTTTTTTCGATTAATTCAGGGCAGTGATCTGTGATCGTTGCTCGCAATTGGTCAGAACTTTGATGAGCAATTCCTACAAAAGTCGAGAGATCCCAAGGGAAAGAAACACCGTGCGCATGTAGAAGTTGTTGGTAGGCTTTGAAATGAAGGTGCTCTGTGTTGACTAAAAGACCGTCAAAATCGAAAAAAATTAATTCATAATCAAGAATCCAGTGCATCACGCTCCTTTTTGTCGGCAAGACAACCGCGGGTGACTAAATGCCGTGTCAGCAATAGACAGCTTCTCCGGCATCTCAAAATAATCTGTGATAAAAGCTTTTCATACAATTTGAGCCTCTAATACCTGTGAGGGCGACCTATGGATATTGATTTGAATTTTTCCGTTTCAAGCATGAAAAAAATTGAAAATCCCTCTAAATACCCATAGGTCGCACTCACAGGTAATATCTCTTTAGATAAAAAGAGTGCCGATGACTGGACTCGAACCAGCACCTTATTGCTAAGAACAGATTTTGAGTCTGTCGTGTCTACCAATTTCACCACATCGGCGAGACTAATCTTGAGTTGATATTTTTTAGAGTCAAAAAGCCAAAACTCAAAGCGGCGATTGTAATAGTTTGATACAATTGAGGAAAGAGTTTTTCACACAGACCGGGCATCGGGCTTTCAAAAGAGCCAAAGGAAGGACTGCGGGCTAGCTCACCAACATCGATTGAGATGGGCTCATAGATCATGAACCTATCCGTAAATGAAAATGTTTTTGGTTTTTACCAGGTTTCTAGCAAATTTTTGGAAGCTGATTTGTACACATTATCCATAAGACAAGGGAAACAAATCAGCTTCCAGAAGGATGCAGAAAGAGTGAAAAGCTAGAAGATTTTCATTTACGGATAGGTCCATCTTTTGAGTTCCCGTAGTCAGGCCGTGCACGGGGGTAAGGAGTTAATGAAGACGATCCACTAGACTTGGTGTAGGTAGTTTGGGTGTTGATTGGATCAAATGAGCATCTAGGCGGTTTAGAGTATTTTACCGATGAAGACGATCCACTAGACTTGGTGTAGGT
>JBCCHO010000288.1:0-2332 GCA_039028715.1 Chlamydiota bacterium
ATGACTTCTCAGTTGACCTTATTGAATTCAATGGAGAAAAAGACCATGTTCATCTATTAGTCAACTACTTACCAAAGACATCCCTTTCAAAGCTTGTCAATAGCCTCAAAGGTGTCTCTAGTAGAAAGCTTCGACAAGATTGTCCCGATGCAATCTCTAGCATTTACTATCGTAGAGTCCTATGGAGCCCCAGCTATTTTGCTGGCTCTGTAGGTGGAGCTTCTATTTCTGTTGTTCGCCAATATATTAAGCAACAGAAAGAAATTGGTTGAGCGTTACATCCCACACCTGAAGGAATGGGTTTTACGCTCTAATTTTGATAAATGCGCTTGAGGCTCCTACGCAAAAATCGCTTTCGAAGGGAAATTTGATGATTTTGACTTGAGAACTACTTTTGGTAAATTGACATATCCTGCTAAGGATAGGTACTTTACAAAAAGTAGTTCTCAAGGACAAAAGCGCGAATTTCACTCGAAATGGAATTTTGCGTAGGAGCTCCCTTAACTAGAAAAAAATCCCGCGTAGGGATGCGAACAAACGCAGTTTTGAAGTACCAGTAGCAGTCGACTCTCAAAAACTTAAGCGGTTGATCGTCAATAACCCCTCAAAAATGTTGTGATTGCAAGTCTTTGCAATGGGCGATGCTCCATAATTTCAAGCTTAGTCAATCTGAGAAACTCTTTCCCTTGATCTGTAAGCTTATAAGAGGAGTTCTGTTTTTTGACTATGCCTGAGTCAGGAGACAATTCGTAAATTTTTTTTATTAACTTTAGTTCATCACTATTGTCTTTATTGTTGAGTTCATTATAACCAAGGATCACAGCACATAGGTTATTGACTCTGGTATCATTGAATTTATCATAGTTTTTTAATTTAGAACTTATTGAGGCTCTTGAAAAATCATCAAATTTCCCTTCGAAAGCGATTTTTTCAAGAGCGTCTATTAATTCTGTTAGATTTATATTATTATGATGTTTCTTAACAAGATAAAATAAGAACTTAATTTGAAAGCTGATATCTTCTTTATTTAGTATTACCTCTACCAAAAATGTTATCAGCTTGGGTTTCACCGTTGGGTCTAGATAAGAAAAAAAAGTACAAATTGTGGAGTGAACATTAGGATATCGGTGCTTTAAATAGTCGCCCGAATAACCATAAACAACTTTGTGATCGTTCAACAAATAGACAGCTTGATCTTTAGCATTCAGGGGGTAAAAAATATATCGTTTCAGCATCTCGGATATTTTTTCTTTATCATCCTTGCGGATAAAGCACATTTGCGCAAGTTGTGCATAGGGTATTTGCAGATTACTTTCTACTGAATTTTTAATAGAGGTAGCCATGAACCTATCCGTAAATGAAAATCTTCTTGCTTTTCACTCTTTCTGCATCTTTCTGGAAGCTGATTTGTTACCCTTGTCTCATGGACAATGTGTACAAATCAGCTTCCAAAAATTTGCTAGAAATCTGGTAAAAACCAAAAACATTGTCATTTACGGATAGGTTCATAACTTTATCAAAAGTAGAGCGTAAAACCCACTCCTTTAGGTGTGGGATGTAACGCTCACCAATTTCTTGATAGATTGATCAAAAACTTGCCACAAGTCTAGCTATGAAAACACGATTGTGCAAGGAATTTTTGTTTAGGTTGAATTTGAGGCTAGGAGATGTGTTTTTGCAACGGAACCTACAGGACTACATATCAGTTTCATACTGGACACTGGCCAGCTTGCGCGGAAAAGTCGGGGGAAAAAATTTGCCTAATACCCTCCCATTCGATATTCCAAATAGCGTGCCTAATTGATAGATCAACGGTAGTGGCAAGAGCTTCTAAAAATGTTTTGCTCGATTCCATTTTGACCGCATAGTACATTCCACTAGAGATAATATACACCTTATAAGGCCCTTTTTCAGGAAAGTATCGTTTATGACATAATGAAAAGGCAAGAGTTGATAGGGAAACACGAGCGATTTTGGACACGGTGTGGTTCACTATCTGGTCAGCTTTTTTATCGCTAACGCCAGACTTCTGCAAGATTTTTTTCGGAAGCCTTTTTAAACAGATATCTTGTAGCACAAGTCTAAATTCTACTTCTTCAACAAGCGCGTTTCCAAATGTTCTAAGATTACCTGATTCAACGGTATTTTCAACTTTGTTGAAACCAACATTTGCAACGTCACAACCAAAGTCTATTAAACATCGCACCTGCTTTTTTTCTAAACCTGACTTTATTATAAAAGGAAAAAAGTGTTTTTCAGGATCAGATCCCATAAAATAAGCAGTAATTAAACAAGCGGGAAATTTTATTGCAATACTAGAACCGTATATATC
>JBCCHO010000289.1:0-2311 GCA_039028715.1 Chlamydiota bacterium
CAATTTGGTGATCAAGTTGATACAAATGCGCTGGAACTTAATTTTCTCAAGCAGCATTTTCTACCAGAGTATAGAAAAGAAGAAAAAAAGAACCAACTAGAGTTAGCTGTTGAGAAGAATACGTTGAAAATAAATCATGTATTTGATAGTTTGCTCAAAAATGGAAACCCCTTTAAACTGTAGATCTTTTGGATTGCTTTTTGAGTATTTCAAAGTTTTCTTACTATGTCGGGTAGAAGTAGCTAATTTATGGGGTGTCCACCTGCTGTCCACGTGGACACCCTCTTTCCAGCTCGGAATCGCTGTTTGTCCACCTAAGTGTCCACCTGTCCACGTGGACACCCTCCCCAAAAAGGGGTATATAGGGGTTATCTGTCCACCTGTCCACGTGGACAGGTGGACGGGACACCCCTGGGACAGTATATTCTCAAACCCATTAGCATGTCACATACAATTGACATTTTTTGCTATTTAGCAAGATCTTTCCTTGAGTAGAATTCCCCTTTGTTAATATTAATATGCTAATGCCTTGACCCTTCGGCCGATACCTTGTATTTGCGAGTAGCTCACCAAATAGCTATCTTTGAGATACATATCCAAGTTGTGGATTGTGTACGAAACACATTAGGAGAGTGGCGTTGCCCTTCTCCTTTATTTTTTAAAAAAAGTGCCAAATAAAATATTCAAAGCCCAAAGATTCTAAAGTCTCTTCAACAAACCAATCATCTTTTGATCTTTAAACCACGCTCCTTTAGCTACATCTAGGGGCGTTTGTCCAAACAACCAGATCGTTCTTACATTCTTATCCGCGCCTGCGGTGATTAAGAGCTTGGCTACTTCTTTGCTGTTATACCATGCAGCCCAGTGCAAAGGTGTCCATCCTTGATTATCTGTAGCATTGACATCAGCGCCTTCTTTTATAAGGGTCTCTGCTACTTCTTTACAGTTTTCCCGTACAGCATAGTGCAAAGGTGTCCATCCGTCCTCGTCTTTGGCATTGACATCAGCCCCTGCTCTTATAAGGATCTCGGTTACTTCTTTGTTGTTACGAGATGCAGCATCGTGCAAAGGGGTATTTTCGTATTCGTTTTTGGCATTGACATCAGCCCCTGCTCTTATAAGGATCTCGGCTACTTCTTTGCTGTTTCTCCATGCAGCCCTGTGCAAAGGGGTCTTTCCATTATCGTCTTTCGCATTGACATCAACCATGTAATGCGCTAGAATGTGCTTCACAGTCCTCTCGTCGTTTTCTTTTATAGCCACCCACCACTTTTCTTTAGTTTCCTTATCCAAGGGATTTCGATATTTTTCCTTTTTGATCTGAACCTTGTTTTTCGCTCTTTCTTGTAAAATAGCTATCTCGTCGACTTTTTGAGTCAATGCTATTTGTAGATTAGTCATTTCACGCTCTTGGGAACGAAGCTGCTGATCTTTTCGTTGAAGTTGTTTTCTTAGGCTTAGAATCTCCTGATCTTTGACTTTTAGTTCATCTCTGTGCTCGGCGACTATCTTACGAAGGGCTTGCACTTCATCACCTTTCACATAACCCATCATAGGTACAACTAGTTGTTTAACAAGGGGAAGAGTGAGGTGGTTGTTAATGTAGGCCATCGCTGAGGTAGGCATCTTCTCAGAAGAAGGGAAAGGTGTCCCAAAGCATCCTTTTTCGTTCAGTGGAAGACGAATCTCAAAGAGATGGAGCGCAAGCAAATGACAATTTCGACACAGATAAGGACTTGAATACAAGGCTTCTATGGTGTATTTCTTTGCGACATGTAACAACCCAAGAAGCTGTAAGAGGAAATGCTCACTCTCGCTTTCGATGAGATAGAAATTTTTTTTCTTCGCCCTTTTGATGGCTTTTTGTTCTTTCTTGAATGTTGGGCTCGTAACCAGACATCTGTAATGAGTGTTTGATTGTCTTGTTTTCAAAACTGCCCCCAAAAAGAAAAAACTATTTTTGTCTTCGAGATTTCTAACTACAGAGTGCACATCATCCCCTAAGTCCTCTTGAGGTTCCTCTAAATCGGTTACTAGATGGTTGGCCTCAAAATTAAACACCTCCCTTTCAGTTTGTGGCTTAGGGTTTGGTAGGTGAGCATATGGGGTCTGGTAGCCTTCTTTTTCGTCACCAACATCTAGGAGATGAGCTGCATGTAATGGAGATAAGAGAGCGATAGAAGCTAAAAAAGCATATATTCTTTTCATGGCAAAGGGGTTAAAAGTTCAGTTTTTAGTTGGATTACTAAAGATAGTGTTTCTTCAGCAAAGGGGAGGGAATTGGGTGTTGTTTGTTTGAGGCGGGCATACG
>JBCCHO010000290.1:0-2306 GCA_039028715.1 Chlamydiota bacterium
AAAGTTGAGCAAGATGTTTTTCGAGATTTCAAGGAGATCTTGCAGGGAATGGTTGTAACCATTTCCAAAAGAGCTCCTTGGAATCTCGGAAAACAGATGCTCCAAATTTTTCCAGAGCCTTGTGAGAAATGCGGGCTAGGGGTGAGCACGAAAAAAGCGCCAGAACATTGATCTGAGCAATCATAAAACACAACTTGGGTTTAAATTTTCAGCATACTTGCTTGCGTGAGGAGTTTTTCAAGGTCGACTATGTAGGTAACTCTTGGGTTCCAGCACCTTTTTCAAAAACTTTCCGAGCTTTTTGCTGTTCTTTCACCATCATTTTTCGGTCGAGGTAGTTGGTAGAATACAACCACAAGGTAATGACCGCCAACGTAATAGGCAACAGAAAAGAAGATCCTGAGAGAATCGATCCTGTTCCAATGATCTCAATGACAATGAGCTGTATCCAAGAAGAACCCGACTTGCCTAACCTTGACCCTATCATTTCAATAGCGGCCTTCCCCTTAATTTTTGATTCTTGGTCAAGTGGGATGTAAACCATCTCCTTCGTCGGATCAAAAAATGAATACTTCATGATTTTATTGGTCACTGCTTGAAAAGCCCCAAAATAAACAATTAACGAAAGGGATGTCAGACTAAAAAACTGGGCAAAAAAAGAGAGCTGCTCTTTGAAAATGCATAGCAAGAAGAAAATAACGCTAGTTCCTCCCATGACTATTGGGGATAGCTGAGCTGTAAATTTCCAGCCAAAACGCCGTAGTGAACTCGAACCAAAAAGCAGCACAATAGTAAACGCGCCTATACCAACACAAAGGGATTTTTTAGCTAAAAACCTTTGATAAGAGCCAACATCAGGGCATAGTTCTTTAAGGTGCGCTCTCCATACGACTTCAACAATGTTAGCTGTCAGAGCAACACTGATGACGATCGCTCCAATGGCAAAAAGGTATTTCGACGCTAGTATGTGCTTGATACTTTTTGATAAGGAGAGCTTCGTTTTCTCATTGACAGAATGTGTCATCTTGCTCGGATCGTAATATCTCGTATCACTTAATACATATTTTTGAACCCACCAGTAAATAAAGAGAATAAGACCCCCAAAGAATATAGAATATGTGACCATAGTTTGCACAGTATGCAAATGGTCTTTTTGAGAGTAATAAAGAACCAACATAGGGGCAACAATTGATCCAATATCTGATGCTGCAGTAAAAAGAGTATAGGTTCTTTTGGCCTCATGAACTTGGAAAATGTGATTAGCAAAACTCCAATACAACGTGAGAATAACTACCTGACCCCACAGCTCAGCAGTTGCAAAGAAAAGGGTATGCATCCAATAACGATAAATCGAGATCACATGATTATGCTGCTTCCCTAGATGCGCAGCCAGCCAATCAGCGGACTGTGTTGGAGAAAAAAAGTCAGCGTAAGGGTAAAGAACAAAACCATACAAGGCAATTATCACAAGAAACAAAGAGATAATTGTGTAAAAGAGGGTCGACCTTTTGCAGACATTGCTCAGCTTGGAGTAGCCAAAGGCACAGAAAATCGCTAGCGGGAAAATCACCCAAGCTTTGATGACCGGAATCACTTCTGGGCCCGAATCTTTTAGCGTAACGATTAACGGCTCTTTAAGTTGCGCAAGAATAACATGAATCGTCCCTACCAAGAATTTTAGACCT
The DNA here is from genome assembly GCA_039028715.1 of Chlamydiota bacterium. Classification (GTDB taxonomy): domain Bacteria; phylum Chlamydiota; class Chlamydiia; order Chlamydiales; family Simkaniaceae; genus JBCCHO01. The sequence continues at coordinate 1,686 of JBCCHO010000290.1, forward strand.
AAAAGAGGAGCCACTTTTTTCCACTCCCCCTTTTCAATCGGAATCATTTTTTTTGCTAATGACTTAAAGCCCAAGTTGTGTGGCATAATTACTCATCTAAAGTTCTCTTTTTCCACCTGCTCAAAAATTTAACTGTTGGGCAGGTAAAAAAAAACAGAAAATTTATCTGCGCAACCATACGACACAACTTGGGTTTAAAATAAAAGCTCAAAGAATATTTCATCCACAATTGATGGTGGCAGTGCCCTATTTAAATTCAGGTTGCGCCTTATGAACCTATCTCGATAAATAAAAATTATTTATCGAGATAGGTTCATGATCGCTTAGTCCCTGTGAGTGCGACCTATGGATATTTATTTGAATTTTTCTTTTTCCCAGTACGTTTTGTTCATTAAAAACCGAGTCCGGCAAACCTTCGCCACCGGATCATTTGCTTAACTCTGGTTCGCGCTTTCCACCATCTTTTAAATTGACACATACGCAGTCTGGTTCTTATCCCCCCATCTATACTCCTTCCGGTTCAAACGCACCCAAGAAAACTGATTTAAAGCCTCTAGATCGTATTTTTTCTTCGTCGCCCATATTAAACTTAATATTGGCTAGAATAAAAAATGCAATCTA
>JBCCHO010000291.1:0-2277 GCA_039028715.1 Chlamydiota bacterium
GGAAAAAGTATTGGGGATGCCCCGAAAAAAATGCCTTATACAAGATGGTGGGGCCAATACATATGACAAAGAATGTCTAGCGGGTAGTGGAGCCAACTTATACATTAAACCTGACTGGCGCGGGCGACAATAGAACTATTATAGATGAACTGACTAGTCCTGAAATAGCTTTACATTCAACAGTAAAGTTATGCGAAAAAAAGTAAAAAGAGTAAATCGTCGGAATCGTTATCCGGAAGAGTTAAAACGCAAGATCGCAAAGTCGTATTTGGCGGGGGAAGCTAGTTACGGAGTTTTAGCTGAAGAAAATGGGTTGAAAAATAAAGGAGTTGTCAAAGAATTCGTAAAATGGTATCGAAAGAAACTTGGAAACGAAGAGGAGACTACTCTGATTATGTCTTTGGAAAATCAGCCTGCCCCATCATCGACAGAAGCAGCTTTAAAGCGTAAGCTTGAATTGCTAGAAAAACAGTTGGCTCTTTCTTCTTTGAAGATCGAGGGTTTAGAAACGCTGATCGATCTAGCCGAAGAAGAATTAGAGATTTCAATTAGAAAAAAGTCTGGTTCCAAGCAGTCGAAAAAATGAAGGGATATTATCAAGAGATAGGCCTAGGGGTCTTGTGCGGATTGTTTGGAAAAACACGACAAGCGTATTATGCTCGATCTTGGCGGGAAGAAAAGCAGCGATTTGTGGACAGCATAGTAGTTAATTTAGTGAAAGAAGAACGAAAGGTTGCCCGGCGAGTAGGGGGGAAGAGGCTGCATATGATCCTTAAATCCACGCTTGATGCACACGGTATTCAAATGGGTCGTGATCAATTTTTTGAAGTATTACGGGCTCATGGCTTATTAGTCAAACGAAGGCGTAGGCGGCAAAGAACCACCTTTAGTCGCCATACTTTTCGCAAATACCCCAATCTAACCAAGGATTTGGTTATTGATCGTGCGGAGCAACTTTGGGTCAGCGATATTACGTATATCAGGGTGGATCAAGGATTTTGTTATCTGATTTTAATCACCGATGCTTATTCACGAAAAGTGCTAGGGTTTGAGTTTTCAAAAACGATGGAAGCGAGCTTTTGTCTAGCAGCCTTAGATCAAGCAATTAACGGAAGAGTTTTCCCTCACAGAAAATTAATGCATCATTCCGACAGAGGTCTGCAATACTGTTCAGCCATTTATGTCAATAGATTGAGAGAGAATCAGATCGCTATCAGCATGACAGAAACCCCAGATCCGCTTGAAAATGCCTTAGCAGAACGGATGAATGGGATCTTTAAAGATAATTTTGATATCGCCAGAATCTTTTCTTCTTTTGAACAAGCTGGGCAATTTATCTCCAAAGCTGTCGAATATTATAACCATCGCTTGCCTCATTCTTCATGTGATATGTTAACGCCAAATCAAGCACATTTACGTACAGGTGTCTTGAAAAAACATTGGAAAAAATCGAGGAAAATAGAATCGGAAAAATAAAAGGAAACCGCTAAATAAATGAATCTCTGTAAAACTATTTCAGGACAAACAGAAAACCTGTAAAGCTATTTCAGGACAAATGAATAAGCTGTAAACTAATATCAGTTCTATTATTTTATGTGTAAAGTTTTTTCAGGACGACGCAAACCAAGCTATTCCTAGAAGTAAACACCCCAATACTACCCATACCCACATTCCAAATCCATCTTGCCCCTCTCCTATTGCAGCTTGTTCACCTACAAGGACAAAAGCACTCCAATAGTGAGGATGGGCTCGCCCGGTTTGTTTTAAATAGCTTTGCTTGGCAATACGCAATGCTTTATCCTTCTCCTGTCCAGTGTATAATGCTTGGTAAAAAAGAGTCATAATTTCTCGGGTTGCTTTATCATCAGCTTGCCACAAACTCATCGCAATACTCGGACATCCCGCGTACCGAAAAGCGCGGGCTAGACTCATCACACCTTCGCCTTTCAACCATTTTCCTACCCCCGTATTACAAGCACTCAATACTGCCAACTCTGCTTGTAGTTGAAGAGTGTAGATATCGGATATATACAAATAGCTTTCTTCTTTTTCTTCAGCAAAAACGAGACTCGAAAAAAGAGGATTTTCATCACGCGTATAAGCATGCATCGCTAAATGAAGGATTTTATAGCTGGAAGCATGATCTATAAAGGCTTGTTTACTTGCTTGTTTACCCATAAACGCATCTCCCCCCGCCAAATCAACTATAGCCTTAACTTCTCTGGGCGTATTTTTTAAATCTCGCCACGAAGTATTTCTAACTTCAGCGGCAGAAAA
>JBCCHO010000292.1:0-2276 GCA_039028715.1 Chlamydiota bacterium
ATGCGGGGAAGACGGAATCTTGATAAGCCTACTCCATATTGCAGTGGGAAAAAGATGTTCCGCCAGTCTTGAATCTTTGTTAGATAGGCGCTAGGGAAAAGCCTCCCCTCAAAGAAGGCTTGGATAAATTGCATCATGTCACCACTAGTAGAAACTATGCCTCCATCTGACCCAAAAGATGTCATCGCCTCGGGAATGTGAAGTGGGCGTCTTTTGTAATGTAGTGGTACTGGAGTTGTATCATTTGGGTCAGTATAGAGGTAGGTCTGCCTTAACCCTAAAGGGGCAAAAATGCGCTCGGCGAATATGCTAGCGAGCTCTTGTTTTAGTATGGATTCCAGCAGCTGACCTAGCAATTGAAAGTTGGTGTCACTATAAAGGGCTTTCTTTTTGTAAGCTGGCGGGAACTGTGCTCCCTTTGCCTTGGCTAAGTCGAGTACATACTGTAAATCCCAACTGCGATCATGTCCTTTCACCAGTTGGGAGCGCAATGTCTCCTTCCCTTTGGGAGCTTGTTCAAAATAGTCTGCTAAGCCTGAGGTGTGACTGAGGAGGTGCCTGATGCTGATTTCATGGCTGTAATCTCTTCCTCGCCAAAAATGCAATTGGTGTATGAGCTTAGGATCTAGATATTTCGCAATACAGTCATCTAGACGTAATAGCCCTTTAGCTTGCAGTTGTAGAATAACAGTGGTGATAAAAAGCTTGGTCGTGCTTGCCGCGAAGTAGGAAGCATTTTCTATAAAATCACCAGTAGTTGGGCTCCCTTTTAACCTCCATGACCTTTGCTAGAATAGGCTCTAATCGCCTTCTAGTGCGCGATACAGTGGCCTCATCCACTCGAAACCAGAATCCTATAAAAGCTGGGTTGCATACGTTCTATAATAAAGGAGAGGACATAAGAGCTGGTTCTCTAGGCTTTCAATGCCATAGGGTCTTCCTGCAACCTTTTTCTTTTTCAAGTGCTTCTTTCGCCAGATAGTACGAAGCTTCTTGATGATACTTGCAAATTCTTGTAGGCTTACACCTGTGATTTGATGAAAGATAAAGGGGCGTACGCTGAGTTTACGGTATAGATTCATAGGGAATGGGGTTAAATTTTCTCCCTAAGATAGTCATATCACCCTATATCCATGTTTTTTTATACGTAATCCGACTTTTGCAAGGAGTCCTATATATTTCTTGCATTTCCTGCTTTTCAAGCAACCGAATTGTGTGCTTACGTGTAGTATCCATAACAAAGGGGGTAAAAAATAACCAGCGTTAAAGTCGGTCAATACAACAGCCCCTAACACCATTCATAAAGATACAAATTGTCTATATTCATGTACTAAAAAGTATTAACGATTACCACGACTAAAAATGGCTAAGATTTTGGCGTATATCCGCACCTCAACCAATGCACAAGAGAATGATCATCAGAAGATTGCGATCTATGAGTATACGCGAAAAAATGAGATGATAATTGATGAGGTCATAGAAATACACGTGTCTTCTCGCAAAAATCGAAAGGAAAGGAGAATAGAGGAGTTAATGGAAAAACTGGCCAAGGGAGATACACTGATTGTAACTGAAATTAGCAGATTAGGGAGGAGTACTGCGGAGGTGATCACCTTGATTAACCGCATGCTGGAAAATAATATCAGGCTCATTGCCATAAAGCAAGGGCTTGATACAAGGACGCATAACATGAATTCTAAGATCATTGTGAACATTTTCTCTCTCCTTGCCGAGCTGGAGAGGGATTTGGTCAGTTTGAGAACCAAAGAGGTTTTGCAAGAGAAGAAGGCTCTAGGTTTCAAACTAGGCAAACCAGTGGGCACGATACAAAAGAGTAAGTTCGACAAGGATGTGGAGCGTATAAAAGAGCTCCTTTCTGTGGGTGTTTCTATCCGTAAAATCAGCAAGGTACTAGGCTATTCTAACCACAATGGGCTATCAATCTATCTCAAGAAAAGGAAGATTTTAGATCAGGTGAAAAGACCTTAAAAATTGGGATATATTTCTTATATTTAGTAGAAGTAAGCGTATATCCCCTTCATTTGTATCAAAAAACTTGTACCTCCTAACGAGGGGGTGCGGGTTTTAGGGGAATCCCTCCTGTACACATTTAACCCCCTCTTAAAAATAGGTAAAAGCTAAGTCCAAAAACACGCTTTAGGGTTCAAATGGGTCAAAAGTAAGGAACTTGTATAGCAATAAAGGGGGTGTAGATTTAGCCTCTGGATTTTACCAAATCTGGGGATAGTCCATACTTGTTGAAAAGACTTTTTGAA
>JBCCHO010000293.1:0-2271 GCA_039028715.1 Chlamydiota bacterium
ATTATCTACTTCCCCTATAAAAACAGCTCTTCGATATTTCGATGGACAAACAATATGATACATAAGAACCGAAACATTATGACTTTTATGAATATACCGACTCATCTAAAAAGTCTAGCATGGCAACGGTTTTACGCAGCAAGCTGCGGGGAATATCACCCGAAGAGATTCAAAAAAACGGAAACCAATTTCAGTGCGCAACAGGGAAGTGTAAGCGCTTCCAAAGTAAATGTTAAGCCCTGATGGGCCAGACTCGCCCACGCTTCCTTGCCAGTTGCTGATCCAATCTGCCATGATAAAAGGATCGATAACAAACCAATTGTGAGTTAGTGGATGAAAAGGAGCGCTTAACTCTAAGTGGGCAGTGAGTTGCCATCCATTGACATTTGCCGTCGAGGTGATGAAATGTAGCGTATTGCGCTTATTGTAAAGCCGGTAATAGCCTCCCCAAAGCGCTGCATTGATAAATAAATTTTTTCGGTTCCATGAGCCGTAGAGAGTTAAGAATCCTTGGTGAAAATGTGCTCGACCTGCGCTTTCGGAATAATCGACGTAGTTGTATGCGTAAGCACTGCCTATTCCGATAACAGTATCTCGGATGCCGCGGTAATCAAAACCGAGCATTCCTCCACCAATCCAATTTGTTAACGCGACAAAATTTTGATCTTCTTTCTGATGGGCATAGGTACCAAAAGGGGTAAACCAAATCGAGTAATTGGCCGCTTGTAAGCAAGGTGTGCTCGTTTGAATTGCATCAGTTGCATCGGCGAGAAGACCAATAGCAAAGTTAGGGTCAGCCTCCACTTGAGGTTGATTATAACTGGCTTTATGGTGATACATTGCGTGGTTAGGTAGCACTTGACTTGTAAGCGGGAAAATTGCATTGGCAAAGCTACTTCCAGGACCGAAGCTTTTCGGAACAGTTGTTTCTATAAGTTTATCGCTAATCGCTACACTGCGAATCGATGCAGTTTGATAAAACGAGAAATTATCTCTAGAGATATTGGTAATTGCTCCATTTGGCGCGATAAGAATAGCGTAGACAGCGTCCTGGAGGCTGGTAGACATGTTCACTCCGAGAATTGCTACTCCCGCATCGTTGATAGCAACGCTTTCAACCTGTACTCCAGAAGGGAAAACTGTCGTAGGGATCGTGGTTAGAGTACCATCTTGAGCAACGAGAGCGGCATAAGGGAATTCAGGTCCTCTAAAATCTTTTCCCCCAATAATCGCCATGTTGGAATTGTTAATGGCAACGCTAAGAATTGATAAATTAAGATCAACTCCACCTTCAAAAAGTTCAATAAGATCGTTATTTGGTGTGACCAAAGCGGCATATCCACTATTTCGTGATCCACCGATAATTCCCCATTTAGAGTTGTTAATAGCAACGCTTATGATATCAATATTATTTAAAGGAAAATTTCCGCCTGAAAATGGAATTAAATCGCCACTTGGGCTAACTAGAGCAGCATAGCTAAGGTCCTGTTCTTGATCTTCCCCGCCGATGATTCCCCATCCAGAGTCGTTAATAGCAACGCTATTGATAACCCCACTTGTAGAGGGAAAGGTTGCATCAAGAAGATTGGTGAGCACCCCGGTTGGTGAGACAAGAGCTGCATAGGCAGGTCCTGAGGTTCCATCTTGTTGTCCGCCGATGATTCCCGATCCAGAGTTGTTAATGGCGACACTAGTAATTACCGCGTCTGTAGAGGGAAAGGTTGCATCAAAAAGGTTGGTTAGCGTTCCAGTTGGCGAAACAAGAGCTGCATAGGCGGGCATCGTGCCTGTATTATCTTGTCCGCCAATAATTCCCATTCCAGAGTTGTTAATAGCGACGCTTCTGATCATCCCGTCTATAGAAGGAAAGGTTGCATCGAAAAGTTGCGTTAGCTTGCCATTTGATGCGACCAAAGCAGCATAGGCACTATTGTCAGATTCGTTTATCCCTCCAATAATCCCTGTGCCAGAGCTGTTTATGTCTACACCTTTAATGATTCCAATAAAAGGGAAATTTCCCCCATAGACGTTTACTGACTCTCCGTTTGGCTTGATTAAAGCAGCATAAAAACCGGGGAAAAGAGCTGTTTGTCCCCCAATAATAGCTAGCCCGTATTTCTCACAAGCTCTGCTAAAAAGTTGAGCAAGATGTTTTTCGAGATTTCAAGGAGATCTTGCAGGGAATGGTTGTAACCATTTCCAAGAGAGCTCCTTGGAATACTCGGAAAACAGATGCTCCAAATTTTTCCAGAGCCTTGTGAGAAATGCGGG
>JBCCHO010000294.1:0-2259 GCA_039028715.1 Chlamydiota bacterium
CGGAGATTGAGAAAAGGAGATAAAAAGAGATTTAGCATTTTTTGAGAACCGATTAATATCTTCTTTACTTATTTCTTGTGGAGCTAGCTTAAGAAAATTATTCAAGTGCGTAATAGCCTCATTCTTGCTTATGCCTTGAATGGGGGTTTGGTCATCAAACGTTACTGTAATTTTTGCTGGGTGGCGAAAAAATCCTTGGCGAATAGAAAGCTGTTCATCTTTTTGTTGAAACACCAACAAAGCTCTTTGAGCACAAAAAACACACTGCGTTTGCTCTGCTGTTGCTGCTTTCTTTGCGAGATCCCACTGATTTTGGTTATTGAGAGCAAAGCAGGGAATTCCTTTATTGCCAAAATTCACCGCTGGATGTGTTGTACTTGCCTCACTTTGCTGCACAATGACGAGTTTGTGATATTGTCTTTGAAATTTACTCTCTGCTTCTTTCAAAGTAGAGGCAAACAGAATCTGTTGTGCATTGAGTTTAGATACGCGATTAGAAGAAACAATGATATCCCCATAAAGTTGAGCGTTTGGATTAAGCGATGCTTTGGGATCGAGATAAGTCGGATCACCGGTAAGTTTCTTTTCTTGAACAGATCTTGCTTGCACTATGTAAGACTGACCATTACAAAAAACAAACTCAATATCCATTGGATCGCTAAATTCTTGTTCCGCTTTCTTGCCTAATTTGTAAAGACCTTTTACTTGATTTTTAGTAAGTGAGCGTTTGTTTTGAAGCCCTTCTTCATTAGTTTTGATGTTAGTTCTATTTATGGATGAGCTTTCTACGCGATTTGGTTTTTTGCGGATAGTTTCATAAATAGCATTATTTTGACTTTGAACCACCCATTGATCACATACTGTCTTATCGCTTGTCCCACTTCCATATCCCCACGAAGCAGCAATGTGGGTCATTTTTGTCTTTTTACTAGACCAACTCGGCTTGGTTGTTATCATGACCCCGCTTGTAATCGGTTGGCCTTGACTTCCCTTAATTTCTTCCATAACAAGAACACTACAAAGAGGAAGAGCTTCAAACGGGTTGCCTCCATCACCTAATCGATTGTTAAAAGAATCGGTCGAAAAATAAGAACCAACGACTCGAGCTAACGTTTGTTGAAAACCTGCACTGTTTTTCACATCACCAAAACTTTCATTGCCGCCTGCATTGACGATATTCCCGTCTTCATTCGAAGAGCTGCGGATAATTAAAACTTTGTTGTCAGCTTTAAGCTTCGCCAAGATGATTTTTTGGTCAGCTGTTAATGGTAGCTTTTTCGCATTAGCGATATCGCGCTCAACACTTTTTTGAAGATCTTCTGTTACCTGATTGTTACTTTTACAACTTTCCCATAAAGCGAGAGTTTGGGCAGAAAGCAATGGCTTTATTTGATCATGTGTAAACCCAAAAAATGTTGGGATAGAGGCTTCTTCATCTTTTAAAATAGTGTTAAATCTGACTAAGTTGTCATGTTTGATTCCACATTTTTGCTGGTGCAGATTTTCTTGTACTTTCTCTAGATTTTCATGCGCAATAGCAGTTTTTATCTCTTCTGTAGATAATTGATTGAGCACCTTGAAAAAACATTCATCTGGAATGTTTTTTAATTCCATTTTTCCTTCTTTAACCTGCTCAGCGATATAACTATCTCGTATATGTTTAAAGCGGGTTAGCTGTTCATCGTTGCTTCCATATTTTTCCGTGAGTGCAAGCAGTTGATTTTGTACTTGTGCTAGATCTTCACGCGCAATAGCGGTTTTTATCTGATCGTCAGATAATTGCTTGAGCACATCAGAGAAGAGATCATCTGGAATGTTGTTTAATTTTATGTTTTCTTGTGTAACCTGCTGAGCAATAAATTTATCTTGTGTGGTAATATTGGTAAGTAATGTTTGATTGTAAGTGCGAGCAGCCCATTTAACCAAATAAGCGAAAAAAGGAAAAATGCCTAACGTCAGAAAATACGAGATCTTTTTTTGTGTACCATTCATGCCATTACCGGCTGGCTCAAAATAATTACCGCTATCCCTAATTAAAACAACTTTACTATCATCAGAATTTAAATAATTTTCACAAGCATTTAAAATAGATATTTTAATGCTGCTCGAATTGTATTCATAATTGATAGTTTTTACAGATATTGATGACATATATTTTTAATCTATTTATAAGAAATAAATTAAATATTATCATTTTTTCTATTTTATTTTAAATAAATTTTTAATTTTCCTAAAAAAAATTGGTTTATCCGGCTAACG
>JBCCHO010000295.1:0-2255 GCA_039028715.1 Chlamydiota bacterium
CGTCAGGGGTCCGTGCCATAGCTACTAGCCCCCCTCCTTCAAACCGATTTTTCGCTGAAATCTTGAAGCCATCGACTGCTACGGGCACTTCAAAACTGCGTTTTTTCGCGTCCCTGCGCAGGAGTTTTTTCTAGATAAGCAACCTTATTACCTATCCGTCAGGTGGATAAGAACCCAGAAAAAAAGTCGATCAAAATAGCCGCGCCAAATCACCGACCTTTTTTCACTTTGAATCGGCTTGGGTATATAACCCAACTTGGGTTTTTATTCTTTTTAGGGGCCCAAACCGCCTGTTAAAAAGAATTGAGCCAGAAAATATTAAGTTGCTTATAATCAATGATAAAGGAAAATAAATCAAACTCAAAAGGCCTCATCTTTATCCTATAGCCCACGGAGCTCTAAAAAAATAATTGCTATTTTTTTCATTTAAATATAATCAATTTTGATGTATAATTATATTTTCAACAGTACTCATATAGGAGTAAAAACATGATAAAAAAACTATGTTTTACTACACTCGCTTTTTTGGGTTGCGCCTTCATGTGTCAAGCAGTAGAGCCAGCTCCAAAGACGCCAGAGCAGCAAACAAGCCACCTTCAAGCTGACGAGTTAAAGCTGCTCGACCAAATCCTTGCCGATTATGCAAATGGAAAATATAGCGCCTTTTTAAACCGCTCTCATGAGAAATATCTAGAATCTAATACAAAAAAAGAGCACGACGATTTGCGAAAAGAGTCGTCAAAACTATCGCCACTTGTTCAAGACTACAGCAAAGTCAATCCAGATCCCTTCCATAAGAAAATTCAGTGTCTTCGCGAAAACCATAACCGAGAGTTAATCGAAGTTTGTATTCACCATCCAAATGCAAAGCTCAGCCGAGAAGTTAAAGATATGATCTTTTCTACTCCAACGCAAAAAGAGCGCGACAGCCTCGATTACCTTACAATGATCGGATCTAAGTCCAAAGGCGAAGGGCAAGCTGCAATTGAAAATCAACTTATCGCCATTGATTGTGAGTTTTGGTCAAAACAAATTGCCTTAGAAGTTGCTTTATCTGAGAAAAAAATCAGCCAAGAAACCTTTCAAAAGCAAACCCTTGTTCTCCAACTAGAAAAATTGCGCCAAATGAAAGCAGCTGTTCAGCAAGAAGGCGTTGACCCCAAAGTAAAGCAACACATTGAGATCGCCGCTCAAGTCTGCCCGAAAGCCCAAGCTTTTGCTTTGACACGCAAACACCTCATTGATCTCGGTGAGGGCAAAATTGAGCCTAAAACACCTGAGGAAAAACAATTTCACCGGATTGTAAAAAAGCACATCTCACAAGAGCAAGCGCTGGCTTCTGAGTACTTTCCAAGCTCTGAGTCACCCAAAGCAGTGAAATAACACTCTGCTAATCACAGGTACTATCCGCAGACCGATAGGATTGAGAACAAAAGCTCAAGGCGCATGCCTTGAGCTTTTTCACACAACTTCGGTTTTGAGTCGCTTGCGGATATTTCCGTGATTGACGCTCTCTTGTATTTTCCATAAACTCTATAGAAAAGAGACTCCTCATCAAGTTTCTCGCTCCAACATTTAACCGAAGGTTGAGAAGAGCCTTGAAAAGCTCTTAGCCCGTATTTCTCACAAGGCTCTGGAAAAATTTGGAGCCTCTGTTTTCCGAGTATTCCAAATCTCAATTAGAAATCTCGAAAAACATCTTGCTTAAGCTTTTTAGCAGAACTTGTGAGAAATACGGATTAGAACCCAAGTTGTGTGGTATATTACTCCTTCCGGTTCAAACGCACCCAAGAAACCTGATTTAAAGCCTCTAGAGAACTTTAAATTCAGTTTGCTTTTGGGCGCTTTTGGTTTCAGCTAGTTCGGGGGTTGCGGCGTTGGTCCGTAGGACCTTGCCGGAGCCTGTTGTAATAGCCCAAATTTCGGGCCGAGCGATTTTGTTCCGAATTACCGATCAACTTTGTGTGAACGTGCATGTGCCCCATGGCACAGCAGAACTGACTGTTTTCAACCGAACAATAGACGAACGGATAGAACAATATGGCGACATAGCCCTTGTTGCCAGAGACTTCAATTATGACCCCCATGGTAACCCATGTTGGCCCGGGCCGCATGCATACCATGCACTGGGGGTACAGCCACTTGATGAGGGGGTGGGAACTTGTCGAGCAACCTTGCATTAGATTATATATATGCTCAATATCCTACACTTACAGACGTAACAACACATACGTTCCCACAAATGGATCATAAGA
>JBCCHO010000296.1:0-2252 GCA_039028715.1 Chlamydiota bacterium
AAAAGCCGATGCGCTAGGAACCTGCGTTACACTTTCCCAGCCACAAATCCTTCTCAAGGAGATATCCGCCTTCAATCGATCAATTAAATACTCGGTTGTGGGCATGTTGTAAGTCATCTTTGCAATGAATGCCCGCGCAAGCGCAGTGCGATTTTTAGCAGGACGCCCTCTAGCTCTAACGTAAGATGGAACAAATTTTTCGATAATTACGCAATTACCTCTACAATCATTAATAACTGGAAATTAACAACAAAGGTTATTTAAAAAAAAATTTGGAAAAATAAATAAATAATGCTAAGGTAAAATTATACCTGAGAAAATTAACAGTTACAGGTTTTGTTTTTTACTGATAATCAATGAGAAAAAAATGAGCGATACAACCGATTCAGCTTTTACAGAAGAAAAGCAAAAAAGTATCAGTTCGCTTGTTAAAGAAGTCTCTGCTTTTTTTCATCGCGAGATAAAAAAACAAAAAAAAGATGATGCTTCCTTGAGCTGTTTTAAAGAGCGGATCTCAAAGGAATAGTAACCCAAGCCTGCGTTCTGATGATAGTTCAGATCAATTTTCTGTTTTTTTACCTACCCGAGGCTTAAATTTTCAGCATAATTGAATAAAGTAGGTGAAAATTCGAGCCGTTAGAGGCTCCTCGCGCAAAAATCGCTTTCGAAGGGAAATTTGATGATTTTGACTTGAGAGCTGCTTTTGGTAAATTGACATATCCTGCTAAGGATAGGCAATCTACAAAAAGTAGTTCTCAAGGACAAAAGCGCGAATTTCACTCGAAATGGAATTTTGCGTAAGCAGCCTCACTTAACCCGCATTTCTCACCAGCCTCTGGGAAAGCTTGGAACATCTGTGTTCCCCGAATATTCCAAGTGACTCTCTTGGAAATGTTTATGAACATTCCCTGCAAGAGTCACTTGAAATCTCAAAAAAACAGACTGTTCAACCTTCTACGCAGAGCTGGTGAGAAATACGGGTTAACGCACCATCTATCTTTTAGAATAGTTTTTCAGGACCGACCAAATAATTTTTTATAAAAATTAGCTCTATTTGTGACGCTCTCAATCTTTGAAGAGAATGAGGATCTGTGCGCGTCCTCTCTAAAGGTAAATTTTAAACAGCCCTAGAGCTGTGAAAGCCGCTAAAACAAACGCGGAAAACTTATGAAGCTGTTGCAGCGACTTTGGAGACAAAGTTTTTTTTCTCGAGATCATAAAAGCCGTGAAAAAGAGCCAGAAGGCAAAAGATCCGGCAAATAGTCCGGTAAATAGGGCAAGGCTCGTTTCTAATAAAGGTGTTGGCGGCACTTGAAGCACCGCAAATAGGGCGAAGTGGCCTAGAATTCGACTCGGCGAAGATAGTGAGAACATAAAACCGACGCCAAAAGAAGCCCAGAACCGTGATTTAAGTTCATGCTGGAGATCGAGATGTTCTTGGCGGTGATAAACCTTAGCCGCAAGTAAAAAAAGAATCATAGCGCCAATAAGCGTTAAAGTGGACGTTTTGGGCTCTAATCCACTAGTGATAAGCAAAAAGCCTATCCAGGCAATCACAGCCCAAATGAGTTGAGCGCAAACCATTCCCAAGGCAGCTGTTACGCTACTGCGAGTCCTTTTTTTACCTGTAAAGTGGCCAATAATCATAACGCCACAAGTTGGAATGAAGGTATAGAAAATTCCACTGCAAAAACCCTTAATGAAAACCAAACTTTCATGCATTGCTATACCCAGATAGTTAAAACCCAAGTTGTATCTTCTGATCGCTCATCTAAAATTCTCTTTCTTTACCTACCAGAGGCTTGAATTTTTACCTACTTTATTCAAGTATGCTGAAAATTCAAGCCTCTGGTAGGTAAAAAAACAGAAAATTGATCTGAGTGGTGATACGACCCAACTTGGGTTTAGATTAAAATAGGTTCATCTTACCGATGTAGATTTGATTTTTGCAAGAAGCTCAACAACCCGAGTTAGAGAGGGCGCGCGGAAATCCTCTTTCCCATCAGGAGATTGAAAACCCAAGTTGTGTCTTATGATTGCTCAGATCAATGTTCTATTTTTTTACCTATCCAAGAGAATTTTAGATGAGCAACTATACTCCTTCCGATTCAAAAGCGTCCAAAAGCAAACTGATTTAAAGCCTCTAGATTGCATTTTTTATGCTAGCCAATATTAAGTTTAATATGGGCGACGAAGAAAAAATACGATCTAGAGGCTTTAAATCAGTTTTCTTGGGTGCGTTTGAACCGGAA
>JBCCHO010000297.1:0-2248 GCA_039028715.1 Chlamydiota bacterium
AACAGTCTGTTTTTTCGAGATTTCAAGTGACTCTCGCAGGGAATGTTCATAAACATTTCCAAGAGAGTCACTTGGAATATTCGGGAACACAGATGTTCCAAGCTTTCCCAGAGGCTGGTGAGAAATACGGGTTAAAACCCAAGCCCGCGTGAAAAACCTCATGTCATCTGATCCGAGGGCACGCGGTTTTGCACGCGGGCTTGGGTTTTAACAAATTTTTGACTACAGAGGCCTGAATTTTTAGCATACTTGAATAAAGTAGGTGAAAATTCAAGTTTCTGGCAGGTTAAGAAAGAGAAAATGTATCTGAGAAACTATACTCCTTCCGGCTCAAAAGCGCCCAAAAGCAAGCTGAATTTAAAGTTCTCTAGAGGCTCCTACGCAAAAATCGCTTTCGAATTTCTTGGGTGCGTTTGAACCGGAAGCACTATATACCCAAGCCGATTCAAAGTGCAAAAATCTCAGCGCATTTGGCGTAAGCATTTTCGGATCACTTTTTCCTCGATCCTATCAGCCTGCGGATAGTAATCGAGGACAAAGCGCCCGAAAATGCTTACGCCAAATCACCGACCTTTTCTCACTTTGAATCGGCTTGGGTATATACCACACAACTTGGGTTTTAAGTAGCTTCATGAAAATTGTGCATATCACTTCAGAATTAACGCCTATCGCCAAAGTCGGCGGACTCGCCGACTTTGTTCAGGGGCTTTCAGCAGCTCTTGTTGAAAAAAAAGAAAGCGCTGTTATTTTTCTCCCATTCTATAAACAAATCGATAAAAAAAAGCTGTATAATCTCAGACAAACATTTAGCCAGCTTGCTGTCTTAGAAAACAACACTTCCCATCTCAATACGGTCTGGTCTGCTGAGGTCGATGGCTTACGCGTGTTACTTTTGGAGCCTCATCACCCTAAACGGTACTTTGAGCGCAGTGCGATTTATGGTGAAAAGGATGATGTTGCTCGCTTTAGTTATTTTTCGCGCGCAGTATTAGAATATCTTCTTCAGGCTGATTACCACCCCGACATCATCCACTTGCACGATTGGATAACGGGACTATGCGCTCCTCTTTACCGCGAAATCTATCGCTCACTTGGCCTACATGTAGGCGGCCTTGTCACAACGCTCCATAATCTCTGCTATCAAGGAGTTTGCATTCCTGAATCTCTCACCCAAATCGGCTTGCCCGCCGACTACCTAATGACACATGACAAACTTCAACACCCCACTCGACCTAACCGCGCCAACATCCTCAAAGGAGCTGTTGTGTACTCCGACCGCCTGACAACGGTCTCTCCATCTTACTGCGAAGAAATTAAGCAGACCCGCGGCTCTGGCTTAAGCCCGCTATTGATCAAGCACGAAGATAAGCTCACGGGGATTCTCAATGGCCTCGATACTGATTATTGGGATCCAACGCGCGACCCTCACCTCCAAGAGCGTTACCCTCAGCAACCACCTTCTATTTCTGCTATTCTAGCTGCTAAAAAAGCTAACCGCATAGCGCTAGCAAAAAAAACAGGGTTAAAAGTCTCTGAAAATCCACTTGTCGCCTGCGTAACTCGCCTTGCCAAACAAAAAGGGCCGGAACTGATCCGAGCTGGATTAGAAGCGGCCATCCAGGCCAATAGCCAAGCGATTCTGCTTGGATCAATCGCGGAAAAAGAGCTAGAGCTCCCTTTTCACGCCTTACAAGAGCGCTATCAAAGCAGCGGTGCTGCCTACTTCTTCTTTGGCTTCGACGAAGCACTCGCTCACCTCATCTTTGCCGCCGCCGATATTCTCCTCGTCCCCTCCCTTTTTGAGCCCTGCGGCTTAACCCAAATGATCGCTCTGCGCTATGGCACCATTCCGATCGTCCATCGAGTGGGGGGGCTTAAAGATACAATTTTCGACATAGATCATTCATCGGTGGCCGAAGAAAAAAAGAATGGCTATACCTTTTCGTCATTTTCAGAAGAAATCCTAACCGAAACGTTACACCGGGCTTTGGACACTTTTCATCACAAGCAGGCAAAGTGGCAACAGCTCATTGCCAACGGTATGAGCCAAGATTGGAGCTGGAATCAATCAGCCGCCGCCTATGTCGAGCTTTATCACCTTGCCTTGCGCGCAGCGCCGTGAGCTTTAACCCGCATTTCTCACAAGGCTCTGGAAAAATTTGGAGCCTCTGTTTTCCGAGTATTCCAAGGAGCTCTTTTGGAAATGGTTACAACTATTCCCTGCAAGATCTCAATTAGAAATCTCGAA
>JBCCHO010000298.1:0-2242 GCA_039028715.1 Chlamydiota bacterium
CACAAGGCTCTGGAAAAATGTGGAGCCTCTGTTTTCCGAGTACTCCAAGGAGCTCTTTTGGAAATGGTTACAACCATTCCCTGCAAGATCTCAATTAGAAATCTCGAAAAACATCTTGCTTAAGCTTTTTAGCAGAGCTTGTGAGAAATATAGGTCGCACTCACAGGTAACAAGTTCAGTTGTCGAATACAGATTGTAATAGATCAAATCAAAGGATAAGTGAATATGGCAGTTTTAGCAGAGTTGCCGGAAGAAGAAAGGCCGCGCGAGCGCCTTTTTTCTCATGGAGCGGATGTGCTCTCATTGACAGAGTTGTTGGCAATTTGCCTAGGGAGTGGCCGCCGGGGATTATCGGCATTGGCGCTTGCCGAAGAACTCATTGCTTCGTTTGGAGGGCTGTGTCGATTGATGGAGGCTACAATAGAAGAGCTCACAGCAGTTAAGGGCATCGGCAAAGCGAAAGCGGCTCAGCTCAAGGCGGTTTTTGCCTTGGCAAAGCGGAGAGGAAAGCGGGCTGGGGCAGCTAAGTACCTCATCCGCAATCCCGATGACGCGCATACTTTAGTACGCTCCTATTTTTGCGAGCAAAAAAAAGAAGTGGCGGTAGCCATTTTTCGCGATGTGAGGGGGTTTGCTTTTCACGATGAAGTCATTTCAATAGGCACTTTATCGGAAGTACTTGTGCACCCTAGAGAGGTCTTTTATTTAGCTATTCGGCATCGCGCTTATAGCCTGATTTTAGCCCATAATCATCCCAGTGGCGATCCGGCGCCATCAAAACAAGATCTCGAGGTAACAAAACTGCTCGGCGCTTCGGGCCGAATTGTCGGCGTTCCGCTCGATGATCATTTGATTGTTGGCCGCACCGGTTATGTTTCCCTGTGGCAACGCGGCTTATTGTCTCGCATTAAGTACTAGCCGATCGTTTTCACACTTTTTTTTTGGAGGGCGCCCTTCCTATAGCCTGCCACTTGTAACCCAAGTTGTGTGGCATAATTGCTCAGATAAATTTTCTGCTTTTTTACCTGTCCAAAGCTTAAATTTTCAGCATACTTGAATAAAGTAGGTGAAAATTTAAACTTTGACCAGGTGGAAAAAGAGAATTTTGGATGAGCAATTATGCCGCACAACTTGGGTTAGCCCGGATTTCTCACAAGCGGGGAAACAGATGCTCCAAACTTTTCCAGAGCCTTGTGAAAAATGCGGGTTAGAGCTATTGTTTCGATATTTTTTCTACGGCTGGAGAAAAATAAGAGCCAAAAGCGTCTTTGACAAAATTAGCAGCCCCAGTAGCAAACATCTGGACGGCAATCAGGCAGACAATCATACCACCTAATCTTTCTAGTGCAATTAACCCTTTTTCTCCTAAGCAATATTTGAAAAACGAGGCTGAAAGCGCAATCAGACACGAAATAACCATCGCGCCTATAATGATTAAGGTCATAGTTAGGTGGTTTTGAAGCTGGCTTGAAAAAATCATGACGGCGGTGATTGATCCCGGCCCGGCAATGACAGGTGTAGCAAGAGGGATCAGCAGCGGCTCGTGTTGCGGGGTTTTTTCCTGATCGTGTTTGGGAAAAATCATGGCAATGGCGATTAAAAGCAGTAAAATTCCCCCTGCAATTCGCAAGATTGGAGGAGAAATTCCCAACGCGGAGAAGATGTGGGAACCGAAGAAGTTAAAGAGCAGTAAAATGATCAGTGCAAACAGAAACTCTCTTATGAGAATCAGCTGCTGCTTTTTGGCTGAATAGCGGGCAAGCAAGCCGATATAGAGGGGAATATTTCCTAAAACATTGACGACAAAGAAAAGAGATAAAGCCATTGAAATCGGATCGGTCGGCATAGAAACTCCTTGAGGCGGGGGTTGCTTGTTAGCCTGGATTTCTCACAAGCTCTGCAAAAAGGCTTAAGCAAAGTCTTGTGAGAAATACGGATGAAAAGCCATTTTGCGGGAGAAGGAGATTTTCAGTCGAATGATTTTCAATTTTGGCCAGACCAAGCTCATCTCTTATGAGGCTCCCCGCGAAATTCCATTCGAGTGAAATTCGCGCTTTTACCCTTGAGAACTACTTTTTGTAAAGTATCTATCCTTAGCAGGATATACTCCTTCCGGTTCAAAAGCGCCCAAAAGCAAACTGAATTTAAAGTTCTCTAGATTGCATTTTTTATTCTAGCCAATATTAAGTTTAATATGGGCGACGAAGAAAAAATACGATCTAGAGGCTTTAAATCAGTTTTC
>JBCCHO010000299.1:0-2240 GCA_039028715.1 Chlamydiota bacterium
AGGTCATTAAAGTTGTTAGTGGTGGGCATGAGGTGCTGATGGATGGACTGATGCATTGTAGCTTCTTAGAACGTTTAAAAAAAATAGTCATTTTTCAAGGAGCTTATCACTAGCTTGTTTTGCCCCAAGGCGAAAACGTTAACCGACAACAACCAAAGTGTCTCGGTCAAGCTCTTGCTCAAGATCTGAAGGCATTTCAAGAGGGGGATAATCAAGTCGATCTAACCGTTTTTTCGCTTTCTTTGCTGTTTTTGTTTCGGGATAGCGCTTCAAAATCGTTATGTAATACATAGCTGCTGCTCGGCTTTTTTTTGTCCGCCGGTAAAACCCTCCAATTTCAAATAGCTCTTTTGCTAATGTCTCTTCGAGATCTAAAACCATCTTCTTTGCTGTCTCAAGTCGCGGCTCTGTAGGAAAGTGTAATTTAAATTTTTCTAAATTTAACCTAGACAAATCGAGTCGACTGGCATCAGAGAATTCATTTTTGCACTGCGCAAGATAGACAGAGTGAATCCCGAGATAGCTCTCTGGAGCCAGTGGATGTTTGGGAAAGCGTCGAATCAACGTCTGGAAAGCAACAACACTTTTTTGATACTCCTTAAGCTCTAATAACAGCCACCCCTTCCGGTGCAGTGACTGAGCCGCTAAATCAGATCGCGGCACAGCTGCAATCACTTCATCGTAAATTTCGATTGCTTCGTCATAGGCGGGAAGCCAACGCGGCATGTGCTCGCGACCAAATAAGTGGCGCTTAGACCCTGATTCAAAAGCTTGAGCAATGGCAAACTTATATTGAATGACTTCGTCAAAAAACTTTGGCGATAAATCTGTTTTTAAGTAGTTGGAAAAGTTGTTATTTGCGAGTTCATAATCACCAAGTGAAAAAAAAGCTAACCCTAGATAATAGTGCGCATCTAGTGTGAATGGACTATCTGGAAAATCGCGAATTAAATTGCGGCAAGTAAAAGAAAGGCGTCGCCAATCCTCTGCCTCAAGGCGCGTTACCATCTCGCTTTGGTAATCGTGAGCAGAAACAGTTGCGCGCCGCTCTAAATCAAGCGGGTTTGCTATTAGCCTTCCACTCGATGCGATTAAGGTAAGCACTAAATAGAAATAAATTTTTCCACTCTTTTTCATCTGCTGCTCGTAAAAGTTAAAACAAAAATTGAGTTTAAAATAAATGATACTGATCTTGACCCAAGTTCACCTCTTGTAGTGTCGAATTTTTATCGCCTCATTGATTCTAAACCATTTACAGTTTTTAGAATGGGGGCATGAACCCTATCCCAAAAAATGTAAGTGGTTTATAATCAATGAAACTTCAAAAATTCGACACTACAAGAGGTGAGCTTGGGTTGACATAGCGCAATTATAGCGTTTCACCCGAATTAGAACAACCCAGCCAAATGAGACTATCCCGCTCAACAATTTTTTCGATTTTTCAGCGACTTTCGCCCTTTGAAACTTGAGTTCTGAACTAAATTTCACAGCAGGCCCCTCTGTATTTGCTAGAAACCTGGTAAAAACCAAAAACATTTCCATTTACGGATAGGTTCAAGCTTTATCAGCATAGATCCGAGACTTGTTTTCTAAATCAAAAGAAAAATCTTTAAGTCCTTGTACATCACTTACTGATCCTGGAGTAAAATGAAATTCTATGGGCACACCTTCCAAATTAACTAACATATGAACTTTAATTCCAAAGAAATAAGATTTTTTAGAAGATGTATAAACTCTATAAATCTCTCCTTTTAAAATTGTAAATTTAAAAAAATTATAATTTTGACAGACTGCAACAGAAAAACTGTCAATAATATAGGATTTAGATTGGTTTATAGATAGAAAGTTTTTACAGATTGTACATATAATAATCCAAACAATCTCTGGGATTTGATGAATTCTTCTGATTAAACGACTACGTGATAAAAGAGATGGGAAATAATTTTGATAATCAACCTACGTGTACATGTACATGTAGGCATATATACACATGCATACAGAAACGAATCTCCAATTATAATATGAGTGAGCGATATCCAAAACATTGCTGTAGAGATCTGGACAAATACCATTCGCTCCTTTACAAAATTCATAAATTATAATTTGCAAATTCAGCGAGACCGCAAAGATACATGCGTAGAAGTGACCATAGCGCTGTTTATACCACCAATATACTTTATGCTGCCTATTTATACATGTTAGTTATTGTGTACCATCCCACTTCCAATACACAAAACTTG
>JBCCHO010000300.1:0-2202 GCA_039028715.1 Chlamydiota bacterium
CGTGCGCGTTTGGGATCGACAGACTGGGCAACAGGTGCAAATTTGTACGGGACATGACAATACTGTCTGGAGCGTGAGCTGGTCGCATGATGACCGTTTACTCGCTTCCGCAAGTGGTGATCCTTTCGGGAGGGGGAGCGACAATACCGTGCGCGTTTGGGATCGACACACTGGGCAACAGGTACTCATATGTAAGGGACATGAAGGTACAGTATGGAGCGTGAGCTGGTCGCATGATGACCGTTTCCTCGCTTCCGCTAGTGGAGACAAGACCGTGCGCGTTTGGGATATATAAGTTCCTCAATTTTGTGGGTATTATTATTTGCAAATTCTATTGACCTTCTGCAGAAGGTCAATAAAGTACTTTGATTCGCTCAACACGAACACTACAGATGCTCAATTTTAGACAAAAATATTTAGTAATTGGGAATCGGGAACTGGTAATTATTTAATGGTCGTTTCCTCGCTTCCGCAAGTCGTGACAATACCGTGCGCGTTTGGGATATATAAGCTACTTTAATTTAATTCTGACACCATTTGGATATCATTATGGTATCGGCTGAATCCTACCCCTATTTTTGCTTTACTTAAATAAGTAAAGTTAATTTTAACGATCTATACAAAATAGCTAAAAAGGGGATATATAGTCTATTGAAGCTATCTATTCAGCACCTAATGCTTCCTCTATCGGCTGAATAATGAACGAATTCCTAGACTAATGACCTTCTGCAAAAGTATAAATTGAGATAAAGAAACGAAGATTTGAGTTTTATGGTTATATTTTGACAAATTTTACAACCCATTTTATATGAACTTATATAGAAAATTAACAAATGGGGCGGAAGAGATTTCCTCACTGAATAGAAGGTTTATACCGTTTTGGGTCGATTACGAAGAGCTTTTGGATTTTCTAGAGGAAGTATTAAGAGAATAAAAACTATAAACATTATCAGCTTGAACGTTATGTGCTCTAAGAATTTTTGCAAACATCGAAGGTCTTCTAAATACTCTTCATTCAAAGAATTATGTTGTATTTGTTCAACGCGGGTCAGATATTGGTCGATGAATTCTGTTGCAGCTCTTGATCTTTCGTCAAAAAGATCGTTGTAGTATTCGCGTTCTTTTTTAGCACTATCAAGTTGCTTTTGCAATGTATTTATTAGCTGCTCTTTTTTCCCGTCTAAATCTTGAGAAAGTCGCACTTTGCGAAGTGTTTTCCTAAGTGAGGACTCTTCCCTAACAGCTTCCAAGGCTTTTTGTAACAATTCTTTTGGAATAAAGCTGTTTTCAATAGGATGTGTTACCGCATAAGTGCTTGGTAAGGCAAGAAAAACCACTAATAACCATACTATTATGAATGATTTTGTGTTTATATTATTCATGAGCTTCATCTTATTTTTCTATTAGTTTCATCATTTACTCTACGCTTCCTGAGAATCTCATGAAAATCGGGGAAGTCGGTACAGATCCCAAGGTAGATTCAAGTCTTCGATTGATATTCTCTTCATCATTATTATTGTCATTAAAAAGTAGAGATGGAGTGTATCTTCTTGTACTGTCAACTATCCAGTTTGTGTTTATACCTAGAGGTGAAGTGTATCTTCCTGTAGAGTTAAATGCCCTGTTTGTGCTTATAGACAGAGATTGAGTATACCTTCTTATAGTATCAACTATCCAGTTTGTGTTGTACCCTTGGCTTCGAAGAAAGTATACTCCAACAGCAGACAAAATACCTAAAGTAGCAATAGCAACACCTGAATTATTCGACCTTTGTTCAACGACCCTATCTTCGCTTGATATTTGTTGAGTTGATTCACGTTCATTTGAGTTTTCTTTTTCTTCTTCTTTGTCATCTGCATGCTTGATTTCTCGCAATAAGGAGCAGCAAAGGCTATTAGCTTCTCTAATTTCAGCATCATAAGCTTCTATGTCTTTTTCAATATAAAGAACCATCGCCTTATATTTATCGATACGTTCGTCGTCATCTAAAAAAGCGATCTTTTTCACAAAAATGAGCTTATTTTCACGTAACTTTTTTCTGTGTTCTTGTGCTTCTATCTTGCTAGCGATAGTGGTTCGAATCATTTTTTGATAAATCTCTTTTGTAGCATACGTATTTGTTACCCCTAAAAAAAGGAATAGTACTGTTGCTATGATTGTCTTTTTCCATTTTACCATGGCCTATAATACAATTTTTTCAAG
>JBCCHO010000301.1:0-2200 GCA_039028715.1 Chlamydiota bacterium
TTAATTTGCGATCGAGAAATTTTCTTTTTAATGTCTTCTAGGACTGCACTGTAGTCGTTTGAAAGAATGGTACTTGCACCCATTTTAAAACCCACTCCGAAAAAAATATTTGATTACAGCTTACTCTTTTGAGAGAAAAAAGAAAAAGGATCTCTCAGCGACACAAGCCAGTTTAAGAACCCATTTAAGGTTTTGACTTTTCTCTTCTTTTCGATACGCAACAACACTTTTGCCGCCAGAGCAAGCTGGTCAAAACCTCTTCGCAAAAGAAAAATCATCTCATCTTCTGATACGTCCAGCCCCTTCTTTGCTAGGATCGCTAGATTAGTTATCCCTATTTGCACCGGAACCCGCTTTCGCTTCACCGTATTAAATTGTCAGGATCAAAACCCTAACTTCTTATACGCTGGGGCGAAATGAAAGAAAATCGGAAAAATCTATGATATGAGTAAAGTATTTGCTTTTTTTAACAAGTTCACTAACCCCATTCACATGAATAAGGACGGGGCGTACCGATAACCCTTTTTGAGGGGAAAGTTTTTTCATTTTTTCCTTAACTTCTTGAGTAACTTTCGTCTGGATTTTTTTTTTAGAAAATTTTATCTCGAAGGGGTAAAGAATTTCATGTTCTGTTTGAATCATATAATCAATTTGGCATCCTGACTGATTCTTTGTATTATTCTGAAAGTAGGGGTTATCTATGATGATAGATCCTGGGTCTATTTCCAGTAGATCGTAAATAGATTTTCGATTATTCAAAACAAGGTTCTCAAACTGTAGCCCTAAAATACCTTCATAAGAGGGGATCTTTGTTAACGTTCCTTGTTTGATCCTGTCTATCCGAGGCTCTATATATTTTAAGTAGAATCTCGAATAATTGTCGCTTAATCTATAGGCGCTAAGTTTTGATTTCCGATTACTTCCAAGTCCCCATGTAAAATCTCTTTGAATGAACCCAGCTTCTTCAAGATCGTCCATATACTCGGAAACGATATACCCTGTTTTTTTTAGATTGAGCGCTTTGTAGATAACATCAAGCCCTTTAGGACCTTCTGACAAGGCTTTAAGGATGTTTTTATATCTAGCGCTTTTTTTTGAAAAAAGATCATGAAATAGTTGGTCAAACTCTCTGAAGAGAAATCCGTCACTTTGAAAGGCTAGGTTAAAAATATTCTCCTCAGCAGTTTTCTGTGGTAGCATTTCTTCTAAATATTTTGGAATTCCTCCAGAAATAGAAAGAAATTTAAACTTCTCGTATGAGGAAACGTGATCTCGGTTTTCCTTCCAAAATAAATTACAGATATGAAGGGGGAGTTCTCGGAGCGTAAATGTTTTAGAGATTCTTCCTACGAACCCCGTATTAGTTAATATATTTTTTTCAATCCAACCTGACAAGGAGCCACACAGAATCATGATTAATTCTGGGTTTTTGCTGAAAAATTGATCCCAAGCTGTTTTGAGTTTCCCCAAGAATGTATGATCTTTATTCCCCATCCAGTTAATTTCATCTAAGACAATCAAGATTCGGCCTTTCTTGGCCTCCTTTGATAGATAATAGAGTAAGTCGCCCCAATCTTTTGTTTCGAATTGAGGAATTTTTAAAGCTCTGCTCATTTGGCTTGAGAAGTCATTTCTTTCCTCTTGAGCAGTTAAATTCTTGGAAGGGGGTATACCAGAGAAGGTATAACACTTTTTGAAGTCTTTGCCGAATTCCAATGCAAGTCTACTCTTCCCAATCCTCCTTCTTCCTTTGATAACAACCAGACTTGCCGAATCTTTTTTCAACAACTCTCTTAGCTTTTTGAGTTCGCTGTTCCGACCGAAAAAATTTGTCATCTTTCTTTTAACCTTACACTAAAACACTATTTTATAGTTTTGGTGTGAAAAAATACAAGAAGAAAAAATCACACCAAAAACTGATTAAAACATTTGGTGTGATATTTTGAGAATCATCAAAGATCTGCCACACATATTTAATTTATAATAAGTGGCTTATGAAGATTAACTGGAAAGGGATGGTTTTTGGCTTTGGTGCAAACACAGATTCAACTGAAAAGAATGGTTCATCCGGCTAATGCGTACTTTTGAGCGTGAAGGTGGTAAAGTCGAAGCTTAAAATAGTGCATATCCCTATACCCATATGCTTGCCTTTTTAGCGTTTTGATTTTGTTGTTTATTCCTTCTGCAAACCCATTTGTAA
>JBCCHO010000302.1:0-2193 GCA_039028715.1 Chlamydiota bacterium
GCTCTTCAATGGATTGCGCGGATGGACCATTGGAAACACACATCCTGTCAAGAATTTAGGAATCTCGTAAAAGAGGAGACAGAGGGGAATTGCTGCACAACTTGGGTTTCTATTGTTAAAACCCAAGTTGTGTGGTATAGTTGCTCATCTAAAATTTTCTTTTCCCGCCTGCTCAAGAGTTGAATTTTCATCACTACAAGTGGCAAACTCGGGCTAAATCCAACATTCATTGAGGGTTTCTATGCGTATTGATATTTGGCATCGTTACAAGAAGTGGCTATTGACTCTTTCTTTGGGCATTTGCCTTGCTAGTGCGATTGCTTTCCAGATGGGAAGAAAATCCGACCGATTAGAGGGCGACTATGTGGCAGCAGAGCGGCTATGGCGACAGTGGAGTGAGAGCGCAACCGCTGAAAAGCTTGGCGAGCTCGAAAAAATCGTGCAGCGACGCCCAGAGCTAGAAGCTCTTTATGGAGCTAAAATAGCACAACAACTCTTCGCTAAGGAAGGTGAGGCTCGAAGGCGCTTTTATGCCGAGCAAAGCTTTAAACGCACGGGCCTACAACCTGATTACAAAAGCTACGCGCAAACAACGCTTCTGATTCAAGAGAAGCACTACGAGCAAGCTCTTCAAGAAGCGCTGGGATTAAAGGAAAAACTCGCTAGCGATCCGGCTTTTTTGCAGCGGATAGAAGATCATCGAGGCTTAGGTTCAGCGCTCATTGCGTTTAACTTGCTCCGCATAGCGATGCTATACCAAGAGCTCGGAGATTGCGAGCGCGAACTAAGCGCTTGGGAGGAGTTTGAGCATTGCGATCGGAATACAAAAGTCATTGCTCATTTTACGATGCAAAGCCAATCATTGATCGACTATCTCGCTATGAGGAAACAAGCGCTTTCTCAATGATCGGGATCAGAAACAGCTGACTAGCCTACCGGAGGCTCGCTGCCTTCGCTGTCTTTTTGCCCCATTGTTAATGCCGAGTTATAGATTCCTTTTCCGCCCATTAGTCCAAGCACAAAAAAGATCAGCTGGGGAAGAAAGAAAGAGATAATTGCCCCGGCAACTCCCAAGATTAGCTTGGTCACCTTTTCTTGCTTAGCGACAAAGCCAAAAGCGGCTTTGGCAGCTTTGTCCATTTTGTCTGGCATGAGAATGCCAAGGACAGCGCCGATACCACAGAGGAAAATGCTCCATCCAGGGCCAAAAAAGAGAAAAGAAAGTAGAGTAGCTAGGACAAAATATAAAACGAAAAAAATTTCAAACTGATATTTCTTCCCAAAGTTTTCGAGCTCTTGTACACTGATTCCCTCTTTGAGTTTTTTATCCATAGTGCGACTCTTGTTTTCTTAACCTTGTAAAACGAGGGGATCGCCCTAAAACTCCGAGGAATTTTAGGGTAGGATGGGGTGAAGCTCCTTTCCTTTCCCTCTATTTGCTACACTAAATGTAACTTCTTTTTTTTGCAATCTCGATAAAGCTGATTTTTTTGATAAAAAACAAAAAAATGGTTACTCTCTCCGGTTCTGGTGCAAATAGGGATCTCATTGACAAAATTGCCCCTCTGACATCCTATTTTGCCCTCTTTGTTAAGCTGCTACTCCAAACAGTTCCTCTATAAATTTTTTTTGAATCAGAAAGCCTTTCCCTCCAATGCCTTTGACTTGATTTTTGCGGATCATATGCATAGACTCATACCCTGAGATTGTCGCCTTTGCTGTTTCGAATGTTTGTAGCCATTGGCTATAACGAATTCGCCTTTTGGAAAATCTATGATCCTGCTCAATGACATTGTTGAGATATTTAACTTGTCTAAGCTCAGTGGCTTCTGGAATTGAACCCGACTTTTTGATCGCTTCAAAAGCTGGGGGATAGGCAGCATTTTTATCAACGCCTACTACTCTAGGGGGCGTGCAGTGATCATTCGCTAGCGTTTGTTTAAAAAATTTTTGGTTCATCCGGCTAACGCGTACTGAGTGTTCTTAAAGGACAGCTAAGACCCCTAAATAAAACACACGATTGGGTTGAGAAAAACTTTTGAGAGTAATTTATTAAATATCAACTGTTTAAGTTGATATTTTTGGTCCTTAGCGTACGTTTTCGGTGCGCCACGAAGCGCACATTCACTAGCGGCTGAAAGAGCCGTCACAAAAGCATAGACCCGATGCATTGTGTACCGAGTCTTGAATTGA
>JBCCHO010000303.1:0-2159 GCA_039028715.1 Chlamydiota bacterium
AAATCTTGTTTTTATGTATGTTTAAATATTTAAAAATTACAAAAACGCGTCTGTTTTAAAAGCTGGTGAGAAATGCGGGCTAGCGCAAGATTACGCCGATAAAGAGGTGATTGTCGTCAATGATGGGTCTACAGACGCAACCCAAGCAATCATCGAGCGCTTTGGCACGCGGATTCGCTCTTGTTACCAACAGAATAAAGGTCTTGGCGCTGCGCGCAACACCGGAATCAAGATGGCGACTGGAGTTTATCTCGCGTTTCTCGATAGCGATGATCTATGGGAAAAAACGAAGTTGACGACCCAAATAGCAGCAATTGATGCGACAGACCCACTCGTTTTTTCCCATGTCAAACAGTTTGTTTGCCCGTCTCTTAGCGATGAAGAACGCGCAAAAATCAAAGTCAATCAAAGCTCTTTACCGGGATACTTAGCCGGAGCGCTAGTCGTCAGTAAAAAGCGGCTATTGGAGGTTGGCCTTTTTTTCGAGGAAAAAGGGCTAGGTGAGTTTGTTGATTGGTATTGGCGGGCCGTCGCCGCAAAGGCGGCTGTGGTCGTGCTTCCTCAGGTGATGCTTTATCGCCGCCTCCATCTCGGCAATATGGGGCGCAAAAAAAGGCTTTATTCGCGCACAGACTACCTAAAAATCATCAAACGCAACTTAGACAGGAGGCGGGAACGTGCAACGCCTTCTTGAAGCAGCTCTTTTTGACAAGCCGCGAGCACTGGCGTCTTGGAACGCTTACTTAGCAGCAACCGACTTGCAAAAAGCAGACCATGCGGAAACAACACTTTTCCCGTTTGTGTACCGCAATCTCAGAGAACAAAGTCACCCTATTTGTAAAAGCACCTACCGCCACACGTGGGCTTTTAACCAACATATTTGGGCAAAGACGCGGCCAGTTCTTTGCGAACTTCTCGCAGCTGGCGTTGAAAAAATTGCGTTGCTTAAAGGGATGGCGATGATTCTCGATTACTACCGCGATTTTGGTGTCCGCATTGTCGGCGATATCGACATTCTGATCGATCCGCTACACCTTCCTTTAACTTACGCAGTGTTAACCAAATCGGGTTGGCGCTGCGCCATGCCCCGGTTTGACCCGCATAGCCACCACAGGCGCGCTCGTTGGAATGCCGCTGGATTTGTCCACCCATCTGGGTTAAACCTCGATGTTCACTGGTCACTTCTGCTCGAAACCGCACCAGCAAATCACCATCAGTTTCTCGACAAGCTATCCCCGGGGATACAGGCGGCAGACCCGACAGATCTTTTTTTTCAAACCTGCATTCACGGCTATAAAAAAAGCGCAGCCCCACTGATCCGCTGGGTTCCCGATGCGCTGACGCTACTTCGTCAGTCAGCTGTTGACTTTTCACGCCTTTTTCAGCTTGCGCACGCTTTTCACCTGACGCTCCCACTGTCCCGCGCTCTTGGCTACCTTTCTAGTCACTTTGATGCTGCGATTCCACCGTTTTGTCCAAAGCCTTGCCAAGCTGAAGTGCGCGAATTTAACGCAAATGCGCGCGGGCGCATTTACCTTGCGGGCTATTACCGCGCACGCCTGTACAACCACTCGCTTGCTCACTATCTCCAACAGACAGCCAACTTGCCTTCTGCATGGCTTATTCCTCTTTATGGCCCTTTTTGGCTGCTGAAGCGGTTGTATCGCCTAATAGCCCGAGTGCGGAGAAAAGTCGTGGCATATTTTTTTGACTTTTTATTGCTCAATAAATATAAGCCAAAGGCATGGATAAAAAATCTTTTTTTCTTCCGCTAGTTGCGGCATTTTTCAGTTGCTTTGTGCAACTTCTTTTTGCAGTCGAGGCGATTGTCAAACAACGGATTGGCGATGGAATTGGCAATGATGAGCAGTACACGACAATAGAGCTATTTCACGCCTTTGAGCAAACAAAAGTGCAGCCGTTTCTCGATTTGCGGTATCTTATTTTTGAAGGGAGCCGCCAAGGGGCCAATCTCGGAGGAGGGGTCGGCTTATCATTTTCTAACCGAAGTCGGCTAGCCCGCATTTCTCACCAGCTTTTAAAACAGACGCGTTTTTGTAATTTTTAAATATTTAAACATACATAAAAACAAGATTTGCATATTTAATCCGTTAAAAATATTTCATTTTCATAGATTTTAGTAAAATAAATATATAATT
>JBCCHO010000304.1:0-2141 GCA_039028715.1 Chlamydiota bacterium
GGTTGATATGGCGCACATTGCCGGGCTGGTGGCAGCGGGCGTGCACCCTTCGCCGCTGCCGCATGCGCATGTGGTGACCAGCAGCTCGCCTCTTTGTGCTGCGATAGGTGACTGGGAAGCACCGTTAACGCGGGGGTTTTTTCGCATGGAAAGAGTTTTTTCAGCTCATCGCGGCTGATGCTTGCCGCTAAGGCCAGTCTAAGGTGTTGATTGCTAAGCAAAAAGCAGCTCGTGTTGATTGAAAACCAGGAGATTTTCGGTGCGGGAAAAGAAACGCTCCCGACATCTGCTGCTGTCACGACAAACTCTCCTTCAGCGCGATTGGGAATTTCGACAAAATCGAGCTTTTTTTCTCTAAAAAGGCGCAACGCGTCTGCTGTCGAAGCGTGGACAACCGAAATAGTCTCAATCTCGATAGATTTTTTTCGAAAGTGCTGCTTATTTTTCTTGAGGTTAAGCAGAAATCCCGGCTGCGGATTTTCACAGCAAAAAGGACCGTTGGAAATAAAAGATTCGCCTTGTTTTTCAGCCCAATCAGGGTCTTTACTCGCAATTTGAGCGGGGATGGGAAGAAAAAGGGTGTGAGCAAGCCGCTCTAAAAAGTCGGGTGTGGGAAATTTAAGCTCAACGAGCAGGGTATGAGAATCTTTGGCCTTCACCCCTACCTCGCCCAAAGACACTTTGCCATGCTTGGCCTCTTCTGCATAGTTAATGCAGTAAAACAGCTCGGGGAAATCGCTTGCAAATGACGGGTCAAGCGCTGTTTTCCACGCATATTCAAAGTCATGCGCTGTCACAGGATCGCCGTTTGACCAGTAAGATTGACGCAAGGTGAATGTGTAGGTTTTTTGATCGCTCGATACACAGTAAGACTCGGCAAGCGCTAGCGCTAGCTTTCCCTTGCTATTGAACCGAGTCAGCCCCTCAAATAACGCCCTTAACAACGTCGTCGTCGTCCGATCGCCGCCTCTTCTCGGATCGAGGCTTGATTTTGCGTGTAAGCTAATCCGCAAATGCGGTTTCTTTTTTTCTTTTTTCCACTCGCTTAAATGGTCGAGCAACGCTCTTTTCAATCGCTTTTTGGTTTTGCAATCGGCGCAAGTCAGCCAAAAGCCGATCGAATACGCATTGTGCCAATAGACACAGGTAAAAAAAAGCGAGGGAAAAGCGGCTGTCACTTGCTTCTTTTTTAAAAAGCTCACAAAATCAGCACTTTTACTCTCGAGATAAGCAAAGAAAGTTTCCTCATCCCGATCAAAAAAATGAAGTGTTTCTCTTAGCTTTTGATCGGTATAGTTCAAGAAAAGGCGAAAAAAGGCGCTCAGCGTTTTTTCATCTAAGACCGCTTGGATCGCAACGGGATAAAGCGAGTAAAAAAAGGTCTCGACGAGTTCTAAATCTATCTGCGGAAAAGACTGCTTTAAGGCCGTTAGATTCTGCTCTTTTTTCTCAAAAAGACCGCCATTATAGTCGCGAATTGTTCCGAGCTGCTGTTCAAGTAAGGTCACCACTTTTTTTCGCGCCAAAGCAAAGCGAATTTCTCCATCACTGCGCGTGAGATCAGGCGTTTTTGCCAGCTGAAGATGAAAGACGTTAACTTCCGTTTCCCCAATCGCCTCTACGCGATCGGGAATACAACTAAGCGTTGGGGCCATCTTTTTCAGCGCCTTTTCGAGTAACGGCGCGTGTTTTTTCTTTTGACGCACGAGCAGAAGAGTAAACGTCAGTGTGTTGAGTTCCACGCCATGAAAAAAAATCATTATGTTAGGATGGCGCGGGCAAGATGCTATTTCTCGGATCAAAATCGCCGCCATTTTCATGATTTCCTCTTCAAAACAGATCCCAAAAGCTTTTGGAAAACAGCGCTTAATTCTTCTCGCCATGGCCAGCTCGAGATAAGTGCCTAGCGTTTTTCGCCCCTGCAAAAGATCGCCACCCCCTTTTAGCTCTAAATAGAATGTTTGCACCCAATCATTTTGGTGCGCAAAACAGCAAAAAGACGCGGGAATTGAGGTGATGGTGGGAACGACTTGCTCAACTGCGGATAAGACCTGGCGCTCACTTAATTGCTCGTATTTGGAAAGGTGAGCAGCAATAGCCACCCCAATCCCCTTTCCCACGGGAAATAAGCGCACGCTCAC
>JBCCHO010000305.1:0-2128 GCA_039028715.1 Chlamydiota bacterium
CGCCGATAAGCAGCACGTAGATCAGACTCGCGCCTGATCAGGTCTTGATGCGCCTGGTTGACCGGCGCCCATGCCCGATTTTTCCCTGGGTTTTATCCACCTGCCGGATAAGAACCCAGGGAAAAAGTCGATCAAAATAGCCGCGCCAAATCATCGATCTTTTCTCATTTTGAATCGGCTCGGGTATATACCCAAGCCGATTCAAAATGAGAAAAGGTCGGTGATTTGGAGTGATTAATTTGGGCGTATTCCCCTTGGGTTCTTATCCGACAGGTGGATAAAACCCAAGGGGAATACGCCCAAAGGAATCCGCCAAATGCGCTGAGATTTTCTCACTTTGAATCGGCTCGGGTATATCTTCCTATTTTTACTTGCAGCAGGTATTTTACCCAATTGAGCTTTGTTAAATCGCCTATAAAATTTCTGATCCTTGGCTTGCTATCCTGTTAACAAAGGTAATTCTTCTTTCGCTCTTCTTAAAGTTGCTAGAATTAACCGAAGGTTATGTCCTATTGAGCTTCCCTTCTGACTTCATGTGACCAATGTGTGGCTCTATTGCTTGTCGTCTTTTCATCATCTTTTTTAACCAAGCTGTAACTCCTCTCTTTTGCCCAGAGATGATCACTTCTTTATCCTTCACCTCATGCCCTCTGTACCCTTTGTCCACAAAAGGCTCTTTTGATTTTATGCCCTGTCAATTCTTCTGCTTTTTCTAATGCTCCCTTTAAGGTCTGCCCATCGAAGGGGTTTCCATGTAGTGCCTCTACGTTTAGTGCTAACCCTTCTTTGTAAGTCACAACCAAAGAGGCCTTGCAGCCAAATTCGTATTTCTTGCCTGCTTTCCCTTTTGCTATGCACTCTAACTCGGGAGCGTGGAGGCTGTAGATCTTATTTGGGCTTGTTTTCTCTTGGGCAAGAAGTCTCTCAGCTAGCTCTAACATGTTTTGAAAGTAAAATTTGCGTTCTCGGTTATTCTCTATTTTTCTTTGAATGTCTCTTACGAGGCTCTTGCAATCCTTCCAAGCCATGTTTTGATTTTTTTGACTTGTTTCATCCCTCTTCTTATTTGACGTGCGTGAAAATAACGACTTGCCTGAACTAAGGCTTTTTTACTCTTGCGTGTGTAGCTTTGCCTGAGTTCAATGTCATGTGTTTTTGCCATTTGGACTAACTTTTCTCTCATCTTATGATAGAGCTTTCCATCGGTTGGATAGCAAATGTTTTTCTCCATGACCGTTGTGTCGACAATAGTTTGTTTTAAACTTGTTGGTTTGATGGTTTGGGTTCGCTTTGCTGTCTGGATTGTCTCTGCAAAAATTTTTTCCAATCCTGGTTTCCCTATTCGTCGTCTCCATCGACCTAAGGTAGAAGGATTGATGGGAAACTCCCATTGAAAAAAGTCGTAACCACAGAAAAATTGCCAATAGGGGTTTTCTACCTATTTTCTTACCGCCATCTCATCAGATGACGAGTCTTGTTGGCAGTCCTCTTCGACCTACTTCTTCAAAATAGGCATCGGCAATGACTTCTATTGCCTTCCAATTAATCTCCTTTGACAGCTGAATAAGCTCGTGTTTGGGGTTGAATTGATCAGATATAGTCGTTGACCGAATAAACGACCTTGTTCGTGATTGGTTTGCTTTGGTTTCATGGAATAATCTGCAAGAAAATAGAGGGTTAATGGACTGTTTCTTGCAGATTATACCTTGCTTTCCTCAATAAATTCCTGGCTTAAATGTTGTTCAGAGCAGGTTTTTTTCGTTTTTGCAGGGTCGACTCATTAGATTATTTTTTGCCGTGTACAGAGGTTTATATGGGGTAACATCCTTAATATAAAATACTTACATTTTAAAGCGATAATTTTTGGCTATCCCGTTTTGGAACTCTCGCCGAAAAATCCTAGTTGCCACCCTCCACAATTTAACACGTTGATTTTTATTGTTTTAACCCAAGTTCACCCCTTGTAGTCTCTGCACTGGACAAAAATCTCCCACTAGGGCTGGCAAAGACTTTGCCAAACGCTTTTTTCCTCCTCATCCATAGCGCTTTGGCTATGAATTCGTCTTTCAAAAAGGTTTTGCTTTGTCTTTGCTTACCCCTAGCGGGAGATTTTTGTCCAGTACAGAGC
>JBCCHO010000306.1:0-2105 GCA_039028715.1 Chlamydiota bacterium
AGGTTTACCTCTATTTCTTCTTTTTGTTCGTCTAGCTGCTCGTCTTTTCGTTGAAGTTGTACATCTTTGGATTGTAGTTGATTATTTTTATTATTGACTTCTGCTTTCAAACGCTGAATCTGTATATTCAATGACTTAATTGTGTGATTGTCGTTATCACTATTTTGTTTGAGCGTATCTATCTGGCTACCTAAGCTATTTAGTTCATTTCGTAGAGTATTGATCTGTGTATCCTTGGTTAGTACTGATCTCTGTAATGCATCGTTTCTAGTTTGATATTCGTTTAGATTGTTTTGTTTGGCTTGAAGTTGATCGTCTTTCTTCTCTAGTTGTCCTATTAGGTTTTCTATCTGTTGATCTTTGGTTTGTATTTTATCTGTCTGTTCTTCAGTTAGTTTATGAAGGTTTTTTATTTCATCTCTGTGTTTGTCAACTGTCTTACGAAGGGCATTATTTTCTTCATCTTTGACTTTCAGCTTATTATTACTATCTGCTTCTATTTTTAAAATGCGTTCATTGAGCAAGTTAATTTTGTTAGCGTTATCCATTTGCAGGGTATTTATCTCTTCCTTCTTTTCTTTTAGCTGGCTAAAAAGATCCTTTTTTTCTGTTTGGTGTTTACGAGATAACTCTTTTCGTTGTTTTTCTCTTCTTGATAGAATTTTTTTCAACTCCTGACTTTCTGAATTTAGCTGGTTGAGCGTCTTTAATACATTAGACGCTTTTTTAGATACAATATCTACTGTGCTGTCTTGGGCGTTTATGAAGTCTTCTTCTTTGAGGTCAGGCTTGTTAAGAACACTTCCAAGATGCATAAATTCATGCGCTTCTATGTCGTCCAATATATCGTCATTGAATGAATCATCATTGTCGCTTAGGTTTGGACTTGTTATTTGCATATCAGGCGATTTCTCCGACTCTATAGACCCATACAAAGCGGGTAAGTAGCATAAGGGAAGGGTGAATACAAGGCTATAGACTTTTTGTTTAAAGGACATGGTCAAGGGGGGTTAAAAGTTCAGTTTTATTTATCTTACTAAAGATAGTGTTTTTACCTCAAAGGGGAGGGAATTGGGTGTTGTTTTTTTGGTAGGTGTATACGCTTCTTCCCCCTTGAAGAATGCCTTAAAAAAGTAGCTTAAGCATCAGAATCTCAAAGCCCAAAAAAGCTAAAGTCTCTCCAACAAATCAATCATCTCTTTGTGACCTTCTTCTTTAGCTAAATCTAGGGGCGTTTTGTTGTTATTGTTTTTTATATTGACATCCGCGCCGTGCCTGAGAAGGAGCTTGGCTACTTCTTTGTTGATATACCCTGCAATGTGGTGCAAGGGGGTATTTCCGTCCTTGTCTTTGGCATTGACATTTGCGCCTTCTCTTAGAAGTAGCTGGGCTACTTCTTTGCTATTTTTTATTGCAGCATCGTGCAAAGGTGTCCGTCTGTCCTCGTTTTTAGCATTGACATCCGCGCCGTGTTGAATAAGGATCTGGGCTACTTCTTTGCTATCTTTTGTCGCAGCCTCGTGCAAAGGTGTGCCTCCACTGTTATTTTTCGCATTGACATCAGCGTTGTGCTGAATAAGGATCTCCGCTACTTCTTTGCTGTTACGTCTTGCAGCTTCGTGCAAAGGGGTATTTCCACTGTTATTTTCGGCATTGACATCCGCGCCTTCTCTTATAAGAATCTGGGCTACTTCTTTGTGGTTATAATATGCAGCGTAGTGCAAAGGGGTTTCTCCATCCTTGTCTTTAGCATTGACATCAACGCCCTCTCTTATAAGGAGCTCGGCGACCCCTATGCCGTTATAAATCGAAGCGTCGTGCAAAGGGGTATCTCCATAATCGTTTTTGGCATTGACATTTGCGCCTGCGGCGATTAATAGCTCGGCTACTTCTTTGCTGTTTCTCATTGCAGCGTCGTGCAAAGGGGTTCTTCCATAATCGTTTTTAGCATTGACATCAACGTCGTAATGCGCTAGGATGTTTTTTATAGTCTCCTTGTTTCCATTTTCTAAAGCCTCCCACCACTGTTTTTTAGTTTCTTCATCCAAGGGGTTTTTGTCAACTATTTTTCTTCCTTGATAAAGGATATTTAGGCAGGTAATAGC
>JBCCHO010000307.1:0-2065 GCA_039028715.1 Chlamydiota bacterium
ACATCAATTCCTACA
Source organism: Chlamydiota bacterium (assembly GCA_039028715.1). Taxonomy (GTDB): domain Bacteria; phylum Chlamydiota; class Chlamydiia; order Chlamydiales; family Simkaniaceae; genus JBCCHO01. The sequence continues at coordinate 16 of JBCCHO010000307.1, forward strand.
AATATAGTTTTTCCTGTATAGTCAAGTTTAGTTTTCATGTGGTCCTCCTTTGGGGTTAGGTTTTTTTCTTTTTCCCATAGCGAGGACTTTTTTTGTGGTTTTAGTTATTCAGCATAGAGACTGGTGCTCACCCCAGATAAGTTCAATGGGTTTTGCGTGAATCACCTGAGCTTTTCCGTTGACGATGCGAATGGTGGGCATCAGTCTGCGCACCTTATCTTTGAGCGCTTTGCCAAAAGATGGGCATGCCAGTTATGTCCTTCGAGATCAAAAGCTTTGATCTGATTGGCATCTAAGACTCGCGTGGTTTTTTCTTCGCCCTCTTGCAAAGTTAACAGAAGCTTATTCTCTTTCACTTTCCTTTGCGTGGGCATGAACAGGCGGAATTTATGTTAAAGCGCGTTCCTGAATTAAAGCAGATCTATGAGGCTCCTGCGCAAAATTCCATTCCGAGCAAAATTCGCGCTTTTAAACTCGATGACCTCTTTGCGCTAAATTGCCTATCATTGGCAGGATATGTCAATTTAGCGCAAAGAGGTCATCGAGCCAAAATCATCGAATTTTGCTTCGAAAGCGATTTTTGCGCAGGAGCCTCTAGAGAAAAGAAATTTTTCCAAACCTGAAAAAAACAAGGATTCCATGCTATACTTAAGAGTCTTAAGCAAGATGACAGATTGGCCATGAACCTATTCCAATAAATAATTTTTTTATTTTTCAGTCTTTTTCGCTCATTTTGATGCTCCAATTTTCGCCCTTATCGTTTTGATAATGTGCGAAAATTGGAGCATCAAAATGAACAAAAAACTCAAGAAAACTCAAACAATCGTTTAGTGGGATAGACTCATAGCAAAAGTATTTCCTTAGGTTTTCAATGACACCTGATGTTAAGGATGGGGAAGAGAGAAATAAATCGTTAGAAAAATTCGATTTTTATGCTAAAGTATAAGTGAATAAACAAAAAAGTTAAGTGCATGGCTCCCAGATATTTAAACCCAGGAAATGACGTATCATTCAAAAAACTGTTTGGAACTTCAGATCATAAACCTCTGCTGATCAGTTTTTTGAATGCGATTCTCGAGCTAGAAGGAACCCGAAAAATCAAAGAAGTGGAATTGCTTCCTCAAGAGCAGTCTCCTCTTTTGAGAGATTTGAAAAAAAGCATCCTCGATGTCAAGTGTACAGATGAAAGGAATATTCAGTACATTGTAGAGATGCAAAATAACAATGTTCCCGATTTTGCAAAAAGAGCTCAGTTTTATCTTGCTGATAGCTATGTCATGCAAGCGTCTTCAGGTTCTAAATATGTGGAGTTAAAGCCCGTTATTTTGCTTGCCATTGCGAATTACGATCTTTTTCCGGAGAAAGAAAGAGTTGTTTCTTATCATAAAACTCTCGATGTGGAAACGCTAGAACGCGATCTAAAAGATATGTCATATGTTTTTGTTGAGCTTCCCAAGTTCATAAAAAAGGACTTAGAGCTCAAGACGGATCAAGATAAGTGGCTTTATTTTTTCCGCAACTGGGAAAAAAGCACAGAAATCCCTTCTGCCATCAAGGAGCCAGAAATCATCGAAGCGTATCACTCCATGGAGGAATTTAATTGGAGTGAAGAGGAAAGGGAGGCTTATGTTAAAGCGAATATTGCTGCGGTTGATGAATATAGACGAATTGAAGAGTCAAGAAAAGAAGGACGTAAAGAGGAACGGATTGCTTTAGTAAAAAAGCTGCTCAAAAGAAATAGATCTGCGGAGGAAATTTCTGAAGACATAGGCCTTAGTCTAGAGGAAGTACAAAATCTAGCGCAGGGAAAATAGCTAGCTTTTCTCTATGGCAAAACCTTACTCAAAAAGAAGCTGCTGAAATAATGGGTATCAGTCAACCTAAAGTATCGGATATTATTCGTAGAGAAACTTTCTAAATATACCTAGATAGGTTGATACTTCTTCTTCGGAAAACCTCAATAAAAAAGAACAGGCAAAAAGAAGGTGATACGGTATAGTCTAACCTCAAATTAAATGAGGACTTAATGAAGAAGTTACCCATTGGGATC
>JBCCHO010000308.1:0-2055 GCA_039028715.1 Chlamydiota bacterium
CGTGATGTTTGCAGGGTTGCTGACTGCTGTGACACTTTCTCGGAGAAAGATCAGGCAATACTGTCATAAATTTCATCAATCTAGTTTTCCACTGGTATAAGTAAGCACGATTGAGCGAACTTATCTCTTGTGGGTTTTGCGTAAGCAATAGGTCATTGTCAGTCATCAGTCTGGAAGCCCACCTCTTTTAAGGGGTTTGGGAGTGTCACTCGGTTGCTAAATAAGAACCCAGTTAAATTCAATCAAAAATAGTCCTCTAAACTGCGCATCTTTTTACAGATTGAATCGGTTTCGGTTGGTCAACTTTGTTCCTTGCGTAAGGTTACTACCTGTGAGTGCGACCTATGGGTATTTAGAGGGGGTTTCAAGCATGGGAAAAAGAAAAATTCAAATAAATATCCATAGGTTGCACTCACAGGTACTACTTTCCCTACACGAGGAATACGCAGATGAGGTTGACTTGCAAGCTTGTAACCTGAAATTCAGAACTCAGGTTTGTAACACATGACCGAAAAGATCATCTAATTGTGAGTGAACTTTCAAATAATTGCACATTAGGACACGCTCTCGTCTTAACTCTTTGAAAGAGCTGAGAATTCCCGCGTGCCTTTTTTAAAAATTTTTAACCCTAAATGGGAGGCTTTATGAGAAAAACAGCAAGTTATCTGTCCTTACTCTTTTTTGTGTTATTTTTTTCTTTTTACCATTCTGACCTTAGCGCAAAAAGTTTCGGGCCTAAAAAACACTGGCAGGAACAATTAGGGGTGCGGGCAATGGGAATTGATGTCGATAAGATAGAAATTTTTGATCAAGTAACCCAAAAAACTATCGAGCAAGAAAGAGTTTATTTTGGAGGTTCTAACGGCGTTTTGTATTGCTATGAGCTTGAAGGCGAAACACTGAGATTGGTTTGGGAGTATCAAGCTCCAGCAGCGATCATCGGTGTTGAAGTAGATAAAGACCACCGCATTTATTTTTCTTCAACCTATGAGTCGCTAGAAGGTGCAAGTGAAGCCCCCAAAGGAAGGTTGTTTTGCCTTAATAAAGACGGAGAAGAGCAATGGACTGTACCACTAAATAAACAGGTATGGCGGGTGATAACAAATAAAAAAGATCAAATTTACTGCGTGTTGCACCAGCCCAAAGAAAATTCTAAGGATCACTGTAAAGGGGAGGGCTACGTCGTGTGTTTTAAGCCGACAGGTGATAAACAGTGGGAGAAAAAAATGCCTGGGGCTGTTTATGGATGTGATACATACGATGACAAGGGAATCTTTTTTGGGACATATACAGGTGATGTGTACCATTTGGGAATTCTCGGAGATCTAGAAGCTAAGTATTCGCTCACTGAGAATAAAATTAAGGGATTAAAAGTAGAAATTTCTCGTGGCTTATTAGAGAGCTGGAATCGGTTTTATTGTGGATCGGAAGATGGCAATTTGTATTGTTTTGACTTTGAGAAAAAAAAGAAGGAATGGGTAGCCCCTGTTGGAGATACTGTAAGAGCTGTTAGCCTTGATCGATCTCAACACTATGTTTATGTAAGTGCTGATGATGGGCATATCTACGTTTATAGCGGCTATAGTGGCAATAAAGTAGGAACATTTTATCACGGCGATAAAGTTTATAGTATGGCAGTGAGTGATGGGAGAGTCTATTACAGTACTGAAGACTCCTTTTTTCTCATTTCGGATCTCGTAGAGAAATAGGTCGCACTCACTTATAAAAAGGGTTTTTAACCTGAGTTCTGAATTTAACGCCTTTAAACCCAAGTTGTGTGGTATATACCGAAGACGATTCAAAATGCAAAAAGGTCGGTGATTTGGCGCGGCTATTTTGATCGACTTTTTTCCTGGGTTCTTATCCGGCAGGTGGATAAAACCCAGGGAACAATCGGTCAAAAAAGACCGTCAAATTCGGCGAGATTTTTGCAGATTGAGTCGTTTTCGGTATGTACCCGAGCCGATTCAAAATGCAAAAAGGTCGGTGATTTGGCACGGCTATTTTGATCGACTTTTTTCCTGGGTTCTTATCCGGCAGGTGGATAAAACCCAG
>JBCCHO010000309.1:0-2032 GCA_039028715.1 Chlamydiota bacterium
CCATTGGGATCCAAAATATTGAAAAAATTCTTGCTAACGGTGAATATGTCTATATCGATAAGACGGGGTTTGCTTATAGGCTTATAGATGAAGGCATTCCACACTATTTTCTGTCGCGCCCTAGGAGATTTGGCAAATCTCTATTCGTTAACACATTGGAACACATTTTTAAAGGGAACAAAGAGCTTTTCAAAGGATGCCAGATATACGAGAGCAATTACGACTGGCAAAAGCACCCGGTTTTACATTTTGATTTTTCTTTTATAGAGAATAGGAATCCCATTGAATTCAAGGACTCTTTAAAAAGAAAGCTTGAATATATAGGGGCATCTCTAAAGATTCCAGTTAAAGCGCCTACCTTGCAAGAGGGGCTAGAGTCTCTTGTTGTTGCTCTTTCCCAAGAGAATCGAGTTGCTGTTTTAGTTGATGAATACGACAAGCCGATCATCAATAACTTAGATAATCTCGAAGTTGCGAAACAAAACCGCGATCTTATGCGTGATTTTTTTGGGGCGCTTAAGGGGCTTGACCAGTATCTCAAATTCACCTTTTTCACTGGCGTAAGCAAATTCTCTCAGGTCTCGATCTTTTCAGGTCTCAACAACCTCACTGACATCACAATGAACCCCAAGTATGCAACGCTCATGGGATATACGGAAGATGAGGTCAAAAGAGATTTTAAAGATTATGTTGAAGAGATCGCAAAAGCAAGAGGTCAAAAAGCTCCAAGCATTTTAAGTCAGCTTAGAAAGTGGTATAATGGGTATCGTTTCACAGAAGAAGAAACTTCCGTTTACAATCCCTATTCCACCCTCAGATTTTTAAGCGAACACAAGCCACAAGGTTACTGGTATGCTACAGGAACTCCTTCTTTCCTCATCGAACAAGTTAAGAAACATCCTCAGTCTATTATTCCACTTAAAGGAGCTCAAGCTTTAAAAAGCGAGCTTTCCGATATCAATCAGTTAGATGATATTGACCTTGTTCCTTTGATGTTTCAAACGGGTTACTTAACAATTACTGACCACAGAGAAGAAGAGAACTCTTATACACTTGACTTTCCAAACAGGGAAGTACAAGAAGCTTTTTTTAATACTCTTCTCAAAGATTTTGCCAGAGTAAGCCCTCTCGTCGTGATAAGAGAGGCCGAGAAGCTTCGAGGTGATATTGAGAGTTATGATTTGAATTCTTTTTTCCAAACAATCAATGCGCATTTTGCAAAAATCAGCTATCAAGCCTTTTCAAAGGCTAAAGAAGGTTTCTACCAAGCCGTTTTCTTCACGTTTTTGGAAAAGTCAGGAATAACCACCACCACCGAGATAGCAACCAATATCGGCAGAATCGATCTCGCTTGTGAAACCAATCAGGCCATTTGTATCTTTGAGCTCAAACTAGATCAAAATGCAGACATCGCGCTCACTCAAGCTGAAACAAAAAAATATCGGGAAAGGTTCTCGAGCCAAGATAAGCCAACTTTAGTGATCGGGGTTAATTTCAGTTCCGAGTCTCGTAATATATCTGACTGGAAAGGGATGGTTTTTTCTCCAGAAGGAAAGCTCATTCAAAAGCTACATCCCAATTAACTGTTTTAGAAGGAACCTTACGTCGGATAAGAGGACCCTGTTGCCAAGACTCTCTCCTAAGAACGGAGCGTGCGATTTTCACCGCACTCCGCTCAAGCATTTATAAGGCCTCCTTCGGAAGACCCGGCTTTGTGACATTCCTTATGCAAAATATGTGCTTGTTGCCACGGAGTAGTCTTATCCAAGGCAATATTGTCTTTGGGAAAAGCGATTTTCGTAGTAATATTTCCAATCGCTGTCGTAAGGGTTCGCTCCTCCTTTGATAAGAAAGTACTTCTTTACCAATATGGAAGAGGGTAAGATTTGTCTCTGCGTCTTTCCTTTGTCGTCCTTAGCCCGCATTTCTCACAAGGCTCTGGAAAAATTTGGAGCATCTGTTTTCCGAGATTCCAAGGAGCTCTTTTGGAAATGGTTACAACCATTCCCTGCAAGATCTCCTTGAAATCTCG
>JBCCHO010000310.1:0-2018 GCA_039028715.1 Chlamydiota bacterium
CTTTTGCAGATTGAATCGGCTCGGGTATATACCGAAGACGATTCAAAATGCAAAAAGGTCGGTGATTTGGAGTGATTAATTTGAGCGTTATTTTCCTTGGGTTCTTATCCGGCAGGTCGATAAAACCCAGGGAAAATGCGCTCAAAGGACTCTTCTAAAAATTCAGAACTCAGGTGAAGAGGAAAGAGCGTGAAAAAAGTTTGGTTTTATCGGAAGAAAGAGCACAAAGAAGGGCCAGTCACACGCGATGAGATCCAGCAGTTGCTCGATAAGGGCACGCTTGATGAAACAACTCTTGTGTGGACAGAATCTTTAGGTGACTGGGTCGCTGTTTCTGAGCTCGAGCACTTCCACTTTAGCGGCCTTGATATTACCCCAACTGTCGCTGTAGATAAGCCGGTGGACTATTCACGTGAAACAGATGACAGCAACTCTAAGCCTCGCCCCTGGGTGCGCTATTGGGCGCGGATGATTGATTATACGCTTTTTGCCTTTGTAGTCGGCATCTGCATCGGATTGATTCGGGTCTCAATGCGCGGGCATTCCGATCAGTTGGAGACCTATCTTAGCCGCTTTTTTGACTCCCGGTTTTCATGGATGGGCGTCATTTTTCTTTGGGTATTTGTCGAAGCAATTTTATTATCGACGTGGGGAGCAACTCCTGGCAAATGGCTGTTTAAAACCACGGTGAGAAACGCCAATAGAGAAAAACTCTCTTTCTCAGATGCGATTAATCGAAGTCTTTCTGTTTGGTGGTTGGGTGTTGGAGCGGGGATCCCCTTCGTCTCTCTTGTCACGCTGATTGTCGCAGCAGTCAAGCTGTCGAATACCGGGGCTACTTCTTGGGATAGGCGCAGTCACTATTGTGTTAATCACAGTAAAATAGGCGCTGGCCGGATTTTTATCGCAATTCTTTTTTTTGGGGGGATCATTTTGAGCGCTCTTTGGAGACTAACCTAAAGGTACAGCTATGTTGGACATGCGCTTGATTGGAAAAGAGAAGCTCATTCTCATTCCGATTTTAAAAGACAACTATGCCTATTTGATCGCATGGGATCATAGTGCTTTGATTGTCGACCCAGGAGAAGGCAGCCCTGAGCTTGCTGTTATAGAAAAAGAAAAGCTCGAACTTAAGTATATTCTAGCGACACATCACCATAAAGATCACATTGGGGGGGCTCAATTGCTACAGGAAAAAACTGACTGCGCCCTGATTGCCCCCGATGACCCGCAGATTTCTCAAGTTGACCGCATCGCGAGTGATGGCGAGGAGCTCATATTGGGCCCTTTTTCGATCCAAGTGGTGGCAACTCCCGGCCATACCAAATCTCACGTCGTCTATTATTTTTCTGAGCAAAAAGTTTTATTCAGCGGTGATTTATTATTCGCTGGTGGCTGTGGGTATTTATATGAAGGAACTTCTCAGGAAATGTGGCATTCGCTTCAAAAGTTATTTCAGTTTCCCGATGATACAGAAATTTACTGTGGTCACGAATACACAGAGCGCAATCTCGAATTTGCCGCTCATATCGAACCAACCAACCGCCGGGTAGCTGAGCGGCTAAAAAAAGTTAAGGCGCTTCGCAGTCAAGGTAAACCGACAATTCCATCGACGCTTGGCGAAGAGACAATGACAAACCCCTTTTTGCGGGTCACAGAAAAAGAGTTACAGCAAGCGGTGGGAATGAACGGCGCTGATCCGGAAGCTGTTTTTGCAGCGATTCGAGAGAAAAAAAACCATTTTTAATCGACCCTGAAAACCTAAGAGTGCCGTTGATTACCTACCTGATAATCAACGGCATTCTTAGTTTGACTATTGAGGCTCCTGCGCAAAAATAGTGATCAAAAACGGGTCATAATTTTTTAAAAACCAAAGAAAAAAAATATACAGATACAAGTATTCGTGATGAAGAGGGTAATCTTTGCTGCTCCTCGGAAGAACAACTTCAGCGGTGGCACCGGCATTTTACCAAGGTGCTCAACATCCAGAGTGACTTTGATCCATCTGTATTTGATCA
>JBCCHO010000311.1:0-2016 GCA_039028715.1 Chlamydiota bacterium
AAGAGCTTCGGTCCTGGAAGTAGTTTTGCTAATGCAATCTTTCCGCTCACGAGTCAGGTGCTTCCTAACCACGCAATGTATCACCATAAAGCCAGTTACAACCAACCTCATGCAGACACTTCCTCTTACTCTGACGTTGGCCTTCTCGTCGATGCAACTGATGTGATTCGGTCGAGCATGCCTTGCTTGCAAGCAGCTCATGGCTTAGTTTGGTTTACCCCTTTTGGCGCTTATGCCCATCAAAAAGAAGATCAAAACTTCGTTGCATTAACAAATTGGATTGGTGGAGGCATGCTTGGATTTGATTACCGCGGCATTCGAGATGCTGTCATTGGAATAGGCGGCGCTTACGCTTACAACCACGTCAACTATGCCCAAAACGCAGGTCGGGCATCTTTCCACCAAGGGTTCTTCACTCTCTATGGCTCATGGAACCGAAAAAATTTCTTTGTTAGCGCAGCTCTCTGGGGAGGCTATTACCGGCTGCACAATAAGCGCACGACTCTAAACATCATCACTTCGACAGCACGTGTCAATGGATGGCAACTCACTGCCCACTTAGAGTTAAGCACTCCTTTTCACCCGTTAGGTCCTCATTGGTTTGTGATCGATCCTTTTATCATGACAGACTGGGTCAGCAACTGGCAGGGAAGCGTTAAAGAATTGGGCTCAGCAGGGTTGAACATTTGCTTTGATAGCACTTACACTTCGCTTTTGCGCACTGAAATTGGCCTGCGTTTTTTCGAATCCATTTCGTATCGTTGGGGAGCCCTCATCTTGCAGCAAAAAGCGAGCTTTATTAATAAAGTTCCCTTTCAGACGCAACCGCAAAACGCCGCTTTTGTCGCTTCGGCTTCGTCATTTAATATTGATGTATTTTCTAATCGAACACAAAATTTGGGCGCGGTGCAGTTGAGTACTCATCTTGTTCCGCATCGCCCAAAGTATCCCTATGGCGCTTTGCATTACCAAGGAGAATTTGGATCCTCGTTTCAATCGCACCTGATCTTATTTGAAATTGGAAAGTACTTTTAATCCGAGGCCCCTACGCAAAAATCGCTTTCGAAGGGAAATTTGATGATTTTGACTTGAGAACTACTTTTTGTAAATTGACATATAGTGCTTCCGATTCAAAATGAAAAAAGGTCGGTGATTTGGCGCGGCTATTTTGATCGACCTTTTTCCTGGGTTTTATCCACCTGACGGATAGGTAATAAGGTTGCTTATCTAGAAAAAACTCCTGCGCAGGGACACGAAAAAACGCAGTTTTGAAGTGCCCGTAGCAGTCGATGGCTTCAAGATTTCAGCGAAAATAAGAAACTCGGAGTTCCGAGGGACCGTATGTGACCAGCACTTGTACCTGTGAGCAATCATCCTGGCTATTCGATCTGGGAACCCTTGTTGTTTTTGGAATTGACCTATTTATTTGTTTTAGGTAGTCTTTTTCTTCAAACCCAAGCTGTAATCCAACTTGGGTTTAAAGATTATTTTTCATAGAGGCTTTTGCAAAATTCGATTTTTGCAAAAGCCTCCACAGAACTTTGACTTCAATATAGAGCGGACACGCACCCGTTTTTAACCCAAGTTCACCCTTGTAGAGGCTCCTACGCAAAAATCGCTTTCGCAGGGAATTTTGCGTAGGAGCCTCTGTAGTGTCGAATTTTTGAAGTTTCATTGATTCTAAATAACTTACAGTTTTTGGAATAGGGTTCATGTGGGCCTTGTTCTCTTTTTCGCACATTTTTCTCCCTGCATTTTTACAGGTAAAATCACCGCAAAAGGCGGGTTAAAGTGGTCGAAAATTCCCAAGGAGAAGATTCCAAAAACTGTAAGTGGTTTAGCCTCAATGAGGCGATAAAAATTCGACACTACAAGGCTCTGTACTGGACAAAAATCTCCCGCTAGGGGTAAGCAAAGACAAAGCAAAACCTTTTTGAAAGACGAATTCATAGCCAAAGCGCTATGGATGAGGAGGAAAAAAGCGTTTGGCAAAGTCTTTGCCAGCCCTAGTGGGAG
>JBCCHO010000312.1:0-2015 GCA_039028715.1 Chlamydiota bacterium
GGACCCTTTTGACCGATTTTTCCCTGGGTTTTATCCACCTGCCGGATAAGAACCCAGGAAAAAAGTCGATCAAAATAGCCGCGCCAAATCACCGACCTTTTTGCATTTTGAATCGGCTCGGGTATATACCCAAGCCGACTCAAAATGAAAAAATCTCGCTGAATTTAGCGGATTCCTTTGGGCGCATTTCCCTTGGGTTTTATCCACCTGCCGGATAAGAACCCAAGGGGAATACGCCCAAATTAATCACTCCAAATCACCGACCTTTTCTTATTTTGAGTCGGCTTGGGTATATACAAATTGATGAGGCGTCTATGGAAAACCAAAAGCGTTTTTATTCACTGCACTCAAAATGTAAGGCAAGCTTATACACCGCTTTTTTTATTGTTTTTGTCGACCTTTTCGGCTGGGCCATTGTCTTTCCACTCTTTGCGCCGCTTATTTTGAACTTGGATTACGGAATGTTTCCGCCTACAACGGCGTTAAAAGTGCGCAACATGGCAATTGCCGGGGTATTTTCGGCTTATCCTTTAACGCAGTTTTTTGGGGCGCCTTTTTTTGGTGGTCTTGCCGATCGCAACGGAAGAAAAAAGGCTTTCCTCCTTGCAATTGGAGGCGTTTCAATCGGCTATTTCCTGTCGGCGACTGCACTTGTATTTAAAAGCTATATCGGGCTCTTGATTGCGCGACTCATAACGGGATTTTTTTCGGGTAGTTTAAATATTGCTTTTGCGACGATATCGGATCTTTCTACTACGGCAAAAGATCTGACCAGAAATTTTAGCTTAGTCGCTATTTTTGGCGGACTAGCATGGGTACTTGCCGCTTTAGTAGGTGGTGATTTCTCCGATCCTCGTCTTGCCCGGTATCTTCAGCCGGCGACTCCGTTCTGGATCACTGGCATCATGACGGCGATTGTTTTTTTTATTGTCATGGCAGTATTTCGCGAAACATGTACAACGGTGAAGGAAACATCGCTTAGCTTGTTTCAAGGGTTTAAAGACTTAAAAGTCGCTTTTGTTATTCCCAAAATTAAATCGCTATTTACAGCTTATTTGCTTTGGTCTATCGGTTGGGTCATGATATTGGCCTGGTTTGCCGCGCTAAGCATTGAAAAATTCAACTTCTCTCAGGAAGCTATCTCTTATATTTTGATGGGAAACGGGCTCGTTTGGATGGCAATGAACCTGATCGTCTACCACGTATTGGCGAGTCGATTTTCTTTGCGCTCGCTTGCTCTGACGGGCTATCTTTGCGGAGGGCTTTCTCTTTTGATCGCCATTTTTGGCAATCAAGTTGTCTACACGGTCTTTTTTCTATTCGCGATCGCTTTTTCAGCGATTTTATGGGGTACAGTTCTATCTCTGATCTCCCTGAGTGCTCCCAAAGAGCTGCAGGGGATTTCTTTGGGTGTTGGTCAGTCTGTTTTTTCTTTGGGAATTATTTTAGGACCTCTTCTAGCTGGATATCTAGCTGGCATTAGAGTTTCTTTTCCCTACTATGCTGCGGCTGCGCTCTTTTTAGCTGGGTTTATTTTGGTCGCCCTTCGGCGCCTGGACATCCAGCAAAAGCCCCAACAGCAATAGCTCGCTTTAAATCTCTTCGGGTGATATTCCCCGCAGCTTGCTGCGGGGAGGCTTCATTCCAAGTTGTACCTGAATTCTAGCCTCAAACAGATAAAAAAACAGAAAATTTACCTGAGAACCATCATCAGACGCGGGCTTGGGCTAGGCAGCATCCTCTTATTTCGTTTGTGATGTTGTTGTTGAGGTTTCCCAATTATGTGGACGTTAGCTAACAAATTTTGGTTTGCCTGAGGTTGCTTCAGCGCCAAGGTGAATAAGGCCAGGGTTTTTATTACATTATTTTTTTGTTGCGTACAGAGCTCGCGTATAGCATTTATAATTACAAAACTCTTATTTTAAGTAACTTGCAATAAAAAAGCGCTTTTTTTAAGGATATCCAAAACATCATTAAAAAAATTAAGCTTAAGTCACTGATATTGAGTAATTTTA
>JBCCHO010000313.1:0-2013 GCA_039028715.1 Chlamydiota bacterium
GACTCCTAGTAGGTTAAAAGAACTATCCCTAAAAAATTATCATGACCCTCCTAGCTAAAAAGCCTGGCTAATCAAATTTACAGATTTTTTTTCAATAAGGTGGTTCGCCGAATATTTACCATGAACCCTATCCCAAAAACTGTAAATGGTTGATAATCAATGAAGCTTCAAAAATTCGACACTACAGAGGCTCCTGCGCGAAATTCGCGCTTTTGCGCTCGGAGAGCTATTGTTCTAAATCTCCTATCCTTAGTAGGATATGCCAATTTAGCACAATAGCCCTCCGAGTCAAAATCATCAAATTTCCCCCAGAAAGCGATTTTTGCAAGAACCTCTCTACAAGGGGTGAACTTGGGTAAAGCTGAGCTAGTCAAAATAAGCCCAGCGCAAGTCTAGAATTCCAGACTTATTAAAAACGACTCCTTTTAAACGTGGGTGACATAGATACTGAATACATTGGGTAGTGACCGGAATAACAGGTAGCTCTTCAGCTAAAATTTCTTCGGCTTTTCTAACAGCCTCATTTTTTTCTGGCCCATCACTTACCCTTGCTGTCTCGACGGCAGCTGTAAATAAAGGGTCTTTCCATTTATTGGGGTAGCGATCGGTAGATATTAAAAGTTCTAGTGCAGCAAAAGGATCGTTATAGTCTAGTGAATGAAACATTCCGCCTACTTCGTATGTTCCTCGCTGCATTTCACTGAAAAATGTCTGGAATTCTTGTAAATTTAAGAAAACTTCAATCCCAAACAAATTTTTCCACGTCTGCTGTAAGTAAGAAGCTAGCTTTTTATGTAAAAAATAGCTGGGAAAATTCAAAGTAAGCGGTGGAAAAGTCTTTCTCGTTAAGTTGAGTTCTTTTAACCCCTTTTCAAATTCAGCAACGGGGTTTTGCTCGACAGTCTGCGGCGTATAAGATGAAATTGATGTTGGGAGGAGGTGGTGAAGAGGAAGGCTCCCAGGAAGAATATGCTTGGCTACTGAATCGCGATCAATTGCCATTTTAAAAGCTCTTCGAATAGCTGGAGAAGAGAACGGATAGTAAGCTCTGTTTAAATAAACCCAATAAGGCCTCAAAATTTCTTTCTCGTAAAAGTCATCGCGATCTTTCACAAACTGCAAAGCATCATGGGGAAGCGACGAAAGAGGATCTCCAACAAAATCAAGCTCGCCATTTTCATATAAACAGAACGCCGTATTTTCATCCTCGATAATCGCTAAACTGATCTTTTTGATCTGAATTTCATTTGCGGCCCAAAAGAAAGGGTTGATTGTAAGGGTTAAAAGCACATCTTTATCGCGCTTATCGATTTTATAGGGCCCATTTCCAAGGATGCCATTTTCTGTTTCTTTGAAGGGGAAAAAAACGGGATTTGCCAACAGCTCCAAAAAATAAGGAGTCGGGTAATCAAGCTCTACAACGAGAGTCTGATCATCTAAAGATGACACCCCTACTTCATCGACAGAACACAGCCCCTTTTTTGCTTTTTTTGCGTTTTTGATCGGATATAAAAGCATAGATTTTGCGCATCTAGAGTCCAAAGAAAGCGCTTGTTTCCATGCTTTCTCGTAGTCTTGAGCCACAACATGCGTTCCATCAGAATAGCAATTAGCTTTTAAAGAAATCGTATACTTTTTTTTGCAAGAAGAGCACTCGATCTTCTCAGCACCTGCCAACACCAAAGTCCCATGATCATCTATCCGAGTGAGGCCTTCAAATGCCCATTTTGCCAAGGATTGATGCTCGGGAATTAACGCTAAATCGTGCGGGTGAAAAGAAAAAATACCTCCTTCTAAAAAGCTAAGCCTAACACATTCCTGCTTAAACTTTTTAGCTTCCTTCTTATCTGATCTTTTCATGCAACCCCCTAGCAAGCTCAAACTGGTTAAAAAGGCTAGCAACCAAATCAAATAATATCCAGACTTCTTCCTCATTCTTTACCTCCACAATATTTTTAACCTAACCCGTATTTCTCACCAGCCTCTGGGAAAGCTTGGAACATCTGTGTTCCC
>JBCCHO010000314.1:0-1979 GCA_039028715.1 Chlamydiota bacterium
GAAAACTGATTTAAAGCCTCTAGATCGTATTTTTTCTTCGTCGCCCATATTAAACTTAATATTGGCTAGAATAAAAAATGCAATCTAGAGAACTTTAAATTCAGTTTGCTTTTGGGCGCTTTTGAACCGGAAGGAGTATATGTACCTACTCTAAAAGCCGATGGCACGAAATAGGTCGCACTCACAGGTGGTAGGTGAAGAAAGAGAATTTTAGATGAGCGATCAGAAGACGTAAGCTTGGGTTTACAGAACCTTGCGAAAAATCGGAAGTAACTACCGGCTGTAAAGTTTTGTTTGTAGTCTTTTTTACGAAAAGTTATTCTTTTTTTTAATCAATCCAAATGTCAACTACTCAATCCCCTAAAGGAGATGAGCATGCGAGCTCCGACTCGACTAGCTTAAGCCTCTTTAGCCTGCATTCTTCACAAGGCTCTGGAAAAATTTGGAGCCTCTGTTGTCCGAGTATTCCAGAGGCTCCTCGCGCAAAAATCGCTTTCGAAGGGAAATTTGATGATTTTGACTTGAGAGCTGCTTTTTGTAAAAGGATAGGCAATTTACAAAAAGTAGCTCTCAAAGACAAAAGCGCGAATTTCACTCGAAATGGAATTTTGCGCGAGGAGCCTCTCCAAGGAGCTCTTTTGGAAATGGTTACAACCATTTCCTGCAAGACCTTAATTAGAAATCTCGAAAAAACATCTTGCTTAAGCTTTTTAGCAGAGCTGGTGAGAAATACGGGTTAGAGCGAAGACGATTCAAAATGCAAAAAGGTCGGTGATTTGGCGCGGCTATTTTGATCGACTTTTTACCTGGGTTCTTATCCGGCAGGTGGATAAAACCCAGGGATGCGTACACTAGTTCCAGACTTCTTGCGGCAAACGATTAAGCAAACTGAGGAGTTAGGTCAGTGCCGTTTGCAAACAAACCGCTCCATAACATGAGCGAGACGAGCATGACTGGCCTTTGACTAAGGAAGGTAACGATTATGCACAAGGAGTATTTGTACTCAGCAAAAACAAAAAAGCGCTTATGCCGTGTCATCCAGCAAGAGCCGGGAAACTTCTCAAGTTAGGGAAAGCAGCGGTCTTCCGCTTCCATCCCTTTACAATCATTTCAAACCCAAGCTCGCGTCTGATGATAGTTCAGAATAGCAAGGTAGATGGGGTTAGTGCAAAACATTGTGTTCTAACGCAGCAATCCTTGGGGTACATATTTTTTTTCAAAAAAACAAACCAGCACTTCCTCCCCTCTGCTAAAGCAAGGGGTATCCGTGCTTTGGAGGTTCTATGACAATCAACCCACGTTATTCTTTCATCAAAAATATCGCTCAACAATTTGACCAAAGCAACTATCTACAAGTTACCGAGCTTAGTCAAAAAAAATTTCAAATAGTATCTGCACTTGACCACCAACCCGTTTCAATAACAATTGCGCTCAAGTACTTGAAAAAACAATCGGATATAAAAGACCTTCCTTCATTGCCCAACCTTGTCATTACACTGATTAGTAGCTATACCAATAGAAATGCTCAAAGCTGGCTCTATGGAACTGGGATTTTGAGCATCCAACAAAAGCCAATTAACCCCTCTTGCATAAATGGAACAGCTAAGGCGCTTTTAACTCACTTTCAGATCGAATTAAATCCTAATAAGAGCCCAACTAAGCAGCTTTGGGGGCATATCTTTAAGGTAGCCTATTCCAGTCCAGATATTCAAGTCAAACAAAACATCCTAGCCCTTGCCAAGAAAGTAGATCACAATGCCATGCAGACAACGTTCATGGAAATCTTATTTTACAGCTTTAGTAAATTTGTAGGCACGGTTCTTAATAACAAAGTGATAAAGTTCTTTGTCGGCGCTTGTATTTGGCTTGCCGTTAATAAAATAGCCAGGAACCTCCTTCACAAAGCCAAATCCTTCTATAACCCTCTGATTGCCGATCATATCATTTGCTTAATACCTACTTTTTTTATTAACAATCTA
>JBCCHO010000315.1:0-1939 GCA_039028715.1 Chlamydiota bacterium
AATAGCAAGGAAGTGGGCTTTAAATGTCATTCGGAAAGTAAAGGGAAATTTAAGCATTAGACGGATGCAAAATAAATTGAAAATGACAGGTGAAAAGTTATCAGAAATTTTTTTCAAGGAAATTTAAATGCAATCGCCCTGACTTTAAAACTATGTTTCTTGCCCTGATTAGCCAGTAGATGATAAACTAAGATTAATCATTGTAATTTGGAGCTTATTAAATGAATCCATCGTTAGTTTTTGCGCGCATCTTTTTTGCGGTTCTTTCTATTTTTTTCATGACAATTTATATGATTTCAAGGCCAACAGGAACCCCTTTAGTCAATGCAATCATTGGAGTTAGCATTGGAGCTGTTTTTATGGCTTTTTTGATAGGATTTGACCGTATCTTTCGCAAGTTTAATTTGCGCATTTTCAATGTGATGGTCATTGGCCTATTTATTGGTTACTTGATGGGACAGGGGATTGTTTTAGTGTTTGACGCTATTCTAGACCTCAGCTCAATTCCCAAGTTTTTGACAGCACAAGCATTAGAGATGATTAAGCTCGCGCTGTTCCTATTCGGTACCTATCTCGGATCAATCATGACATTGCGTGCTTCAGACCAACTCTACATCAGCATTCCCTTTGTCAAGTTTGCACCGACATCAGAGAAAAAGCGGGATCTTATCGTCGATACTTCTACTCTCTCTGATGCGCGCTTGATCGACCTTTGCTCAACCGGTCTTCTTGATTATCACCTCATCATTCCCCGCTTCATCATTAAAGAGCTCTATGCCCAAGCAGAAACCGGGAATGAATCTACCAAATTGGGAGCACGCCAAGGTCTTGAAGTGATCAAAAAAATGGAAGAACTTCCTCAATTGGGCCTCCGATTTAACGACACAGATTTTCCCGAGGTGAAAGATTTACAAAGTAAACTCATTCGACTTGCGCGCTTTCTCGATGCCAATATTTTGATTGCAGACCCCAGCCAGGTGCGTACATCCTCTACCGAGGGTGTTCAAATGATCAATCTTCATTCTCTTTCCAACGCCCTCAAGCCGCTCATGGAAATGGGTGAAAGCATTAATATTAAAATCCAGCGTTATGGCAAAGAACCGCGTCAAGGAGTCGGCTATCTAGAAGATGGCACAATGGTCGTTGTAAATGGCGGTGGCAATTACATTGGAGAAACAATCAATGCTCATGTTCTGTCAGTAAAACACACGTCTTCAGGGCGGATGATTTTCTGCAATGTCGTTGAAGAAAACTTCAATCATCAAGGGCGCAATGGTCGTTATAAGCAAGGTAACCAACAAATCTACTACCAACAAGAAGAAGAGCATGAGGATTAACTATTTTGAAAGGAGTTGGAATTGACATCATTGAAATTGCCCGCATTGAGAAAGCCTTTAATCGTCATAAAGATCGCTTTTGCGCTAAAATTTTTACCGAGCAAGAACTGAATTATTGCCTTAAATACCCCCGTCCAGCTCCTACTCTTGCAGGCCGTTTTGCAGCAAAAGAGGCAATTGCTAAGGCGTTGGGCACAGGCATTGGACACAAGCTCTCTTGGCTTGATATGGAGGTATTCCACGGTGAAGATGGACAGCCCCAGGTTAGGTTTTCGCTACGCATCCAGAACCGATTGAAACAGCCCCATGTTCTGCTTTCCATTAGCCATTGTAAAGCTCATGCAACTGCTATCGCTATCTATCTACAGTGACATTATGCGTTAGATGGTGAACACTCCCGTACATCAGCGCGATTAGAGTGCCTGTGAGTGCGCTCTATTTTTCCCTTCATCGCTCATTTCACAGCAATTCCCGTTAAATAAATTTTCGCAATGAGATAGACTGTTTTTTCAACTATTTTTTCGCAAATACTGGGAGAAGAGCTATGGGAGTGCATTCAATTGAGAAAAAACACCTTTCTGCTAAAGGGATGCTAACAAAAG
>JBCCHO010000316.1:0-1898 GCA_039028715.1 Chlamydiota bacterium
CAGAGCGAGCTCAACTCCGCTCGTATCTGCTCGCCACCATAGAAAATAGATTAGAATATTCGGGGGAAACAGATGCTCCAAACTTTTCCAGAGCCTTGTGAGAAATCCGGGCTAGCCTACTTATTTCAACCTTCAAATCAGGAGTACCACTAGAGGGGTTATGAAAAGATTTAGCTTTCTTATTTTAGGGTTATTTTTCCTTTTTAGCCTTCGATCTCTTTTTTGCGCAGACAAACACCAAGCGCATAGAGCTCTTAGCAATGACTCCTTTTATCTCTATGGTGATTTTCTATGGTGGCGAGCAGATACGAGCGGAGTTGAGCTCGCTCTGTTCAAAACTAAATGTTTTGACGGAAATGCCAGTAACATCGATAAAAGTACTGTCGAACTTAAGGGCAAATGGAAGCCGGGATTCCGAGTCGGCACTGGCTACCGATTTGGCCATTTTGATCATTGGAACCTTTTCCTTGCCTGGACCCGTTATAGAGGAAAGTCAAATCAGGTTTCTAAGCAAGCACCTCTAGAAACTGGTACAACTTTTCAGCAGGGTTGGATTTCTAATTTTCTAGGACCCTCTGCCACAGCGGTCAAAGGATCGTGGGATATCGACCTCGATCTTTTGGATTTAGAAATGGACCGCGCTTATAAAATCACCAAACAAATCTTGCTAGAGCCTCACGTCGGAGTCAGAGGGGCTTGGATAGATATCGACTATCGAGCTAACTACATGGGATTTTGGGAAACAGCCGACCTTCAAAACGACATTTTCACTAAATATTTCAGCCCAACTTCCTTTAGAGGAAAGTCTGACTTCTCAGCAGGAGGGCTCCGCGTAGGGACGAAATTTCTATGGAGCGTTCTTCCCAACCTAGGATTTTTCGGCGATGTTTCCCTATCGCTTCTCTATGGGCGCTTCAAAGTAGAAGAAAACTTTCAAGGCGCTGCCATTGATAGCTCCCTTTCAATGGATCTAATTAGGCTCGATCCCATCCAAGAAAAATACACTCAGCGTAAAGTTGAAGTCCGCCCTAATTTAGAAATACTCTTAGGGCTAAAATGGTCGGTTGACTTCAGAAATGGACTGTCTAAATTCTCGATATTCGCCGGCTATGAACTCTCAACTTGGTTTCAACTCAACCAGCTTTTCCGAGTTGTGAGGGAATTCGATACAGAGCCGCTTAACGCGTCAAATGTTACCACCAACAACGCTTCTTTTCACCTCAACCACATCAACAGTAACATCAATTTCCAAGGATTAACAGCAAAAGTGATGTTTGATTTTTAAAACCCAAGTTTACGTCTGATGATAGTTCAGATAAATTTTCTGTTTTTGTACCTACCTGAGGCTTGATTTTTCAGCATACTTGAATAAAGTAGGTGGAAATTCAAGCCTCAGATAGGTGGGAAAAGAGAATTTTAGATGAGCTATCATCAGACGTGAGCTTGGGTTTAAACCCAAGTTGTGTGAAAAACCTCTTGCAGAACGCGCAAAGAAGTCATGATATTTTTTTGAATAAGCCAAAGCTTGACTCCAAAGAGTCACGCCTGGATGAAACAGATGCTCCAAACTTTTCCAGAGCCTTGTGAGAAATCCGGGCTAGCCTACTTATTTCAACCTTCAAACCAGGAGTGCTAACTTTCGCCCCAAAATGAGCAAAAAATTCAAAAAAATTTTTAATAGAACACTCTCATAAAATAATTTTCACAAAAATTAAATTTAATTCTTTTCCGAGAAGCGTCTACTAGTTTCTGCTGATTTTAAGCGCGATATTTATCGGGATAGCCTTATCATTTCAGTTGCTTTTCCATCTAATCTTTATCAAAAATAAAATTTTAAAAATGTCAATAAAAAAACTAGATATAAAATTACATTCTATGTTAAAATATATTAAAAATTC
>JBCCHO010000317.1:0-1893 GCA_039028715.1 Chlamydiota bacterium
GTAGTAAATAAAAATAAAAAAACAGAACTCAAAATAAGAGGAGATAAAGTGAAATGGGTAGACATCTCCATGGACAAAGTAAAGATACTCTTAGAGAAAGAGATCATCAAAAAAGAAGACCTCAAACTAGAAAATAAAAACACAATCCCTCTCCTAATCCGTCAAAAAAAACTTAGAGCTACGGCATTAGTAAAAACGTTCTCCCTCCAAAAAAAACTTCTAAAACAGACCTTTGGCAACGAAAACGCAGAACAAATTAATGCCAATAAACCTGAATGGGATGAGTTAAGCCCTGAAAGTATTCTCTTTCAATTGGAAAATAGAATTATCGATGCAGATAAGCTGCAGCTTAGTCCAGAAAAAATCTTGAGCATAATAAAGTCTCAGCAAAAGCATCGATCCGTGATAAAGGAAATACTCAAAAAATCAAAAGGCAAAAAGAAAGGATTTTTAACATATATAACCAAATTAAATATAGAGGCTATAAAAAATATAAGTCTTGCCCTAGACACGGGAGTTATAAGTAAAAAAGACTTATTAAAAACTGAAGAACAGATGAAGCGACTCTTCAAAGCTAACAAAACTTCAGTCATCAACTACCTATGTGAGCAATTAGGTGAAAATAAAAACCGAATTCTCAACGCTGTTTTCCCTGGATTAAATAAATCTCCAGACAAAATCCAATGGGAAAAGGTCACTGAAGAAGACATCAACAAGCTCGAAAGAATCGACGCGCTTTTAGCAGACAACGAAAAGCTCCCTAAAGACCTTTTGAAGCTTACTAAAAAAAGCATGATAAGCCTCCTAAAAAGCTATCCTAGAAAAACCAGGAAAATACTAGAAAAATTCACAAGCAACAAAAAACCTCTCCTAGAAGGTATCTTAGGGAGACATAAGACAGCTCGAGATGGAAAAATAGATCCTAAGAGCGTTTCCTGGGGTATAGTAGAGACAGAAGAACTCAACCTACTCTTAGACAACAAGATCATCACTGAAAAAGAAGCACTACTTAGTAAAAAGCAAATAGTTAGCCTCCTAAAAAGCAATAAATTAGGAAAAATACCCTACGCATTCAAGCCAAAATCTAGAAATAGGCGAACCCTCCTAGAACATGTATTCAAAAAGTCTCACACAGTAAATGGAAAAATAGAGCCAAGCAGCATTGACTGGAATAAAGTAGACCAAGAAGCCGTCGAATTGCTCTTAAAAAACGGAATCATCTCCTCAGACTCGCCCCTACTCAGTGGGAAGCCAAAACAAGAAGATGATAGTGATGATGATGACTCAGGAAAAAAAGAGAAAGAAGATGGAAGTTCAAAGTGGTTCTATGTAGGAGGTTGTGTCTTAGTCTCTATACCCCTCTTACTTTTAAGCAGAAAATACATCTTACGAAGACATTCCTTAAAAAATAGCATAGAGAACAAAAAAAATAACAAAACAGTCAAAAAGGAAAAAAAAGAACCTGTAGAAGATACAAAAGCGAAACCTTAGGTAGTTGAGCCTGAAATACTCTTATTTCAACTGAAAAGTTGCCTTATACCTTTAGAAGTGCCAAACATCGCGCACGCAGCGCGACCCTGCCTTGTCATTTAAATTAAAAACTCCCCAAACTCACCCATTACACCTCTCATCAGAGCCTTCCCCAGGGAACTCTGATGCAGGGAACGTTCGTGTGCCTAAGAGTCCTTCTGCAAAGCGACTCCTGAAGATAATGTGGGGGAGTTTTTTATAAGAGATATTCAATCAAGGACCGATACACCCCTTTTTAATGCGCAGATCCTTCGCTTTACTCACTCAACCTACTAAAACACGTTTCTATATGATAGAACAAGGCTATTTAGACTGAGCAAGTGCACGGGTATATCACTGGCTACATAGGAATCAAAGAAGGAC
>JBCCHO010000318.1:0-1880 GCA_039028715.1 Chlamydiota bacterium
CTTTGGTTTAAGAGGGTGTAAAATTTTATCTATGCAAAGAGTGGAGACGATGGTCTATGGTTCTGTGCTCCCCAAAAAATTTTGATATGTGAAAATTTTTCACTTTCTAAATTTTCTATTCTTTTAGCGGGAGGTGCTGATAGTGAAAAACACCCCTTTTTGAAAAAGATGGAATGCTTTAAACTAAGCCCCTGGTTGTGTGTAAAACCTCTTTTAGAGCGTAAAAAGGGGCGTTAGCTCAGTTGGTAGAGCGCAACAATGGCATTGTTGAGGTCAACGGTTCGACTCCGTTACGCTCCAACTGCTATATTATGCGAACAGTCTGTATAGATGCCCGAATGCTAGGATGTTCTGGTATTGGCACTTATCTTCGCTTTCTGATCGAACATCTCCAAAGCGCTTTTCGCTTTATTTTGATCACTAAGCCCGATGCTTCTCGAGTTTTTCCTCTCATTAAAAACTTTTCATTTATCACGTGCAAGAGCCCCATTTACTCCTTGCAAGAGCAAGTACAGCTCCCTCGCATCATTCCGAAGTGCGATCTTTTTTGGTCTCCTCATTTTAACGCGCCTCTCTTGCCGATCCGCGCAAAAAAAAGGCTAATCACACTGCACGATGTTTATCACCTCGCTCATTTCTCCTGTCTAAAGCCCATCGAAAAAATTTACGTCAAAACCGTGATGAAACAAGGAATCTATCGGGCCGATCACATTGTGACAGCCTCACTATTTTCACAAAGCGAAATTTGCAAATATCTCAAGGTAAGCAAGTCTAAAATCAGTATGATTCCTTTAGGTATTAAGCGCCGCAATCAATCAAACAAAATAAGCAGCCAAACGACTAGCCAAGTCAAAGAAAAGTACTCTCTTCCGGATCACTTTTTCCTTTTTGTCGGCAATATTAAACCCCATAAAAACCTGGCAGGGGCTGTCGCTGGATACCAGCAGTTAAACCAGCACCTTAAAAACAAATGTCCACTTTTTATCATTGGGCAGTACCAAGGTCTTATGAATAAAGATCCGGCTTTAGACAAAGTACACCGCGACAAAAGGGTGCACTTTTTAGGGGCTCTTCCAGACGACGAGTTATTTGCCTTTTATCGGCTCGCCACTGCACTAGTCTTTCCCTCGTTTTATGAAGGCTTTGGCTTCCCCCCACTAGAAGCAATGAGCAGTGGATGCCCTACCATCATTTCGCGCATACCCTGCCTCGAGGAAGTTTGCGCAGATGCCGCCTACTATATCAACCCTTCAAAACCAGAAACTATAACAAAAGCCATGCACGACCTAATTACCAATAACACCCTGCGCACAGCCCTTACTCAGAAAGGAAAAGCAAGAGTCAAGCAATTTAATTGGACAAAAACTGCCGATAGCTACAATCAGCTCATTACAGCAATCATGCAAACGTGACACTCTCAATTCCCTAAACCCAAGTTCACTTCTTGTAGCTCTGTACACGACAAAAACCTCCCGCTAGGTGTGAGCAAAGACAAAGCAAAACCTTTTGAAAGACGAAATTCATAGCCAAAGCGCTATCCCGCATTTCTCACAAGGCTCTGGAAAAATTTGGAGCCTCTGTTTTCCGAGTATTCCAAGGAGCTGTTTTTGGAAATGGTTACAACCATTCCCTGCAAGATCTCAATTAGAAATCTCGAAAAACATCTTGCTTAAGCTTTTTAGCAGAGCTTGTAAGAAATACGGGCTATGGATGAGGAGAAAAAAAAGCGTTTGGCAAAGTCTTTGCCAGCCCTAGTACCTGTGAGTGCGAACTATAGATATTTATTTGAATTTTTCCGTTTCAAGCATGGAAAAAATTGAAAATCCCTCTAAATACCCATAGGTCGCACTCACAGGTAGTAAGAGATTTTTGTCATGTAC
>JBCCHO010000319.1:0-1872 GCA_039028715.1 Chlamydiota bacterium
AAATTTGGAGCATCTGTTTTCCGAGATTCCAAGGAGCTCTTTTGGAAATGGTTACAACCATTCCCTGCAAGATCTCCTTGAAATCTCGAAAAACATCTTGCTCAACTTTTTAGCAGAGCTTGTGAGAAATACGGGCTAGCGGATTGATTTTTGCTAACTCAAATGAAAAACCGTCATCAAGGTTAATGTTACAAATATGATCCATTGCAATGCTTAAAGACTCTATTGCATTGGCCATTTGATGAACTAGAAAGTCGAGGTCTCTTGTTTCTCGTCCCAGGTTGATGTACCGAGCAAGGAGGGACCCTCCTTTTAATATGAAGTGCTTTTTGTATTTGGATTGACATAGGCGTGCTAGAAATCTCTCGAGAATCAAATTTTGCCAAAGCTCTGCAAAAGTGAGATCATGCTCTCTCGACAGATTGCGAATACGTTCTTTGATTGATTGCTCTTGTGCTCTACTCATGTTGTAAGGGATTTTATGTAAGGATGGATGTCAATTCGAAGTTGTTTTGCATAAGCAATGAGTTTATTAAGATCGGGTTTATAATCGAAAGCTTGGTGAAGATAAGCTTGTAGTGCTTTGATTGCAACTTCTTCACTGAGATAGCGGAAGGCGTCGATGACAGTTCGTTCTCGATCAAATATTTTCAGCGAGTAGTTGCCTACACGGATCTTTGTTTGACCAAGTTTTAGATTGCGCATTCGAATGATTCGTGTTTTAGGTATTTTGGGTTTCCAGGAGGCATGCGGGATAGCAATCCAGAACTCTCTCATGATCTGATCAGTAAGTCTGTAGTAGCAAAGGGCTGATATTAGGCAAATAACACCTTTAGGGATACTCATTGCGACTAGAGCCAGGTCTTCCCATTCAAAATCAATATTTAGCTTGGTTCGAGTTGCTTTATAGACTCCGCGATTGATCCGCTGAATAATCCCTTTGTCGCAGAGATAACATAGCATGCGGGAGGGGATGCCAGCGTCTCTTGCATCAGCAGATGTAAAGGTAGGCTTTTTTACAAGCTTTTGAAGCTTAGACTCATACTTAGATTTAACCATAATATTAATGTAACAAGTCTACCCAAACACGTCAAGTGGGTAGATTTATTACATAAAATCCCTATTGAGCAAATATTTTTTTATGTTATAATAGACTTCAAGAGTTTGCTCTGGTTTAGATTCTTAAAACTGGACACTCTTTTTCATAAGATCTCTTTTCTAAGAAAGTTAAAGTCTTACATCAGCAACACGTGAGCGTGTTTTAGACCCAAGCCCGCGTCCGATAATCGTTCAGATAAATTTTCTGTTTTTTTTATCTGTTTAAGAATTTTAGATGAATCGTCATCAGACGCGGGCTTGGGTTTTAAGTCCAATAAGAGCACAAGGAGTCTTGCATGAGAAGTCCAGGCTACAAAACACCCGAGCAGAAAATCAATGCACTTAGAAAGCAGACGCTTAATCAGAAATTTCAGTGGCAAGTGAAAAAGGGGTATGCGATTTGGCAATCGGGGATTGTCGATCTACTCAACAACAATGGTCTAGCTGGGCTATTCGATGAGATCCTAACTGAAAATAAAGAAGACTACCGCTCTAAATGGCTAGAACTAGGTAGTAGCTATTGTGAGAAAAAAATAGAGCCAAAGAAACTATCTTCCCTCAGAACTGAAATGCGCGAAAAAAAGGCCATCCAACTCAAAAACCAGCTCGAACTGGTCAAAAAGCAAGTCCAGCGAGACAAGCGCCGTTTGAGAAGCCAGTTTTTGCGGGATTTAGGCGGCCTTTTTGAAAAAATGGGCGGTGACGCTCTTTTTGGCTCGGAAACTGATCAAAAAAAATGTGAGCAATTGCTTTTTGGGGCGCTCTTAGAAAAAG
>JBCCHO010000320.1:0-1871 GCA_039028715.1 Chlamydiota bacterium
AAGTTGAGCAAGATGTTTTTCGAGATTTCAAGGAGATCTTGCAGGGAATGGTTGTAACCATTTCCAAAAGAGCTCCTTGGAATCTCGGAAAACAGATGCTCCAAATTTTTCCAGAGCCTTGTGAGAAATGCGGGCTAAACCACTTAAAGTTTTTGGAATGGGTCGCATGAAGACCTTGTTCACTTCTCCTTACTACAAGGGGTGAACTTGGGCTAAAATTCTCTTTCTTCACCTACCAGAGGCTTGAATTTTCAGCATACTTGAATAAAGTAGGTGAAAATTCAACTCTTGGGCAGGTAAAAAACAGAAAATTGATCTAGCGCAATCATCAGACACAACTTGGGTTAAAAAGAAGAGAAAGTTTTTCTGTTAGTTTTCTCTTTAATGACTTAACATGCAGTAAGAGGTGTTATGCGATTCGCAATTTAGAAACCTATCTTGTCGAAATAAACGCTTTTCTCTTCCTTGAGACAAGGAAGATGGATTTAGCGCACCGGCTTTGGTAAAAGGGAGTTTAGATTGCGATGGGTATCACGTAAAAATGATCGAGAGCTTTGGATTTTTACTATTTAAGAGGAGCAAAAAGAAGGAGCAAGGGTTTTTATAGGCGAAAAAAGAATCCAAAACTCGGGTTAAAGACACTTTAAAACCGCGATGGAGAACCTATCTGGTTAAATTATTAATCGGGTTCCTATTAAGATTTTGGAGTTGTGATCTTTCTATTTATAGATAAAAGCGATGAGTAGAATTTCATAGCGACCAAAAATCTTAAGGAGGTAGATAAATCACTTAAGTCAGGTAGGTGCAAACTCTATTTCTCAACCAGAACGCAAGGATCGAACGATGAAAGAATTTGTTGAATATATCGTAAAAAACCTCGTAGACAATCCAGATGAGGTGCAAATTAATGAAATTGGTGGGACTCATACCCTTATTATCGAACTTCGAGTAAAAAAAGTGGATATAGGAAAAATCATCGGCAAAAAAGGCAAGACGATTAATGCTATTCGGACATTACTCATGTCAGTTGCCAGTCGCAATGGAATTCGAGTCAATCTAGAGATTCTAGAAGAGGATGGTAAGCCACACTCTCCATCGGCTCCTTAAAACCTGTGAGCGCACCCTATGGTTCCCTTTAGCGCTATATAAAAACCCAAGTTGTGTCTTATGATTGCGCTAGATCAATCTTCTGTTTTTTTACCTGCCAGAGGCTTGAATTTTTAGCATACTTGAATAAAGTAGGTGAAGAAAGAGAATTTTAGATGAGCGATCAGAGGACACAACTTGGGTTAAAAGTTCAAGCTTTTTTAGTCGGTTAACTCAAGCGCGCCATTCATCTTTTAGAATAAGCGAATCTGCTTCGCTTCTCACCTTGGCCAAGGCGCCCCCGTCTTAACTCGGCGCTTATTTTAAAAGCTGGTGGCACGAAATAGAGTGCGACTCACAGGTAAAAAAAAGAGAAAATTTATCTGAGCAATTATACGATACAACTTGGGTTTTTAGGCTAATTTCTAGCACCTAGTCAACTACTTAACCCCCTAAAGGGGGTGAGCTTCTAAACTGATGTAGGGCAATGACCTGTCGCTTGCGCGACACCTACAAGAGGTTGGCTGCTTACCATACAAGCATTTAGACAACTTTGGCCTGTGCCCAGGCTACTGCTACTTCTCCCACAAGGGATACGTAGATACGTTGTTTTTTGGAGCGGCTATCTTTGTATCAAAAGCTAGCGGGAACATGTTGATCGCTCCGACTATATCTCTATGCGCTTCAAACGTGCATTTTGTGCACTTCCACCATCTTCCTTTTGGTTTTTTTCGCAAGCCACATTCGGGACAATGGCTTGAGGTTCCTCGCTCAGAACCATTGAA
>JBCCHO010000321.1:0-1849 GCA_039028715.1 Chlamydiota bacterium
AATTCGCCTTCAGCTTTAAATCTATAAAGTGATCGAACGCTTTAAAAATGCGCCATAAGTCGTAGTAATCTCTAGCCCGTATTTCTCACAAGCTCTGCTAAAAAGTTGAGCAAGATGTTTTCCGAGATTCCAAGGAGATCTTGCAGGGAATGGTTGTAACCATTTCCAAAAGAGCTCCTTGGAATCTCGGAAAACAGATGCTCCAAATTTTTCCAGAGCCTTGTGAGAAATGCGGGCTAGCTCTTGAACGAGTCCAGTCTCTTTCGTGTAATTTTTTTGTGTGTTGTAAAATAGCTCGTAATTTTTCGAGAATGATTTCTTCTAGGGAATAGGTGTTCATTTTTAGTTCAATAGGCTCGCCATAATCATGAAGAAGAAGTTGGGATGTTGGATTAAGAAGAATTGCCTCATTTTGGGAAATTTCAATCATGGCTTTTGTTAAAGGCTGCGTTTGCCAAGGAAATTGAGCGTTGACTACAAAAGCTTTTTGCTCTTCGGGATGGGGCTGTTTTTCCTCATATTTTCTCAAGAAAACTCGAATAGGTGCATAACTCTCTCATTTGGATTTCTGCTTGCTTGCACGCCTGTTTTACAGCTTCAAACAGATGAGGAGTAGGCTTAATCATAGAAAAGTCAAGGTCTTCAGAAAAGCGATAGTTGCCGAAGTAGCCTTTTTTCAAAGCAGTTCCACCCTTGAATATCAAGTTGGATTTTAGCTGTGGGTGCTCAAAAATCCCAACAAGTAGCCACGATAACAAGTAGTCTTGTTGCAAAATGTCCAATCTTAATTGTTTCTCTTTGCTGATTGCTTCAAGGCGTTTTCTCAGTGATTGAAGGCTCATAGTGTCCCTATGTTTTCTTGGATCATCCATTTTTTATGGTAAATGCCTTTTGAAGGACTAGAAGGATCAAGTCTGCGGTATCCTTTAATGGGAATGCGTAACAGATCTTTTAATTGGGAGTCTTGAACGCCTAGTTGTTCAAGAATCCATCCGAGGCGTTTGGCAATGACTTGGTTGAGGTTTAAGGCATATTGAATGATTTTTTTAAGATCCATTCTATTCCGATGCGTTTTAAATGCGTGTAAGACTTCTTGAAAATCGCCACAATATTTTGGTGCAATCAGTCCATCTAATAGCGTTCTTTCTGGGGTTGTGATTTGAATTTGCGCTTGTCCAATCCATACTTTTTCAATGCCGAAGTAGTGGCTTTCTTTGATTTTAACAAAGCGATAACTTTTCCGATTGATCGATCTGGGAATTGAAGTGTGCGTTGGGGTGATCACAAAAATTGTATTAGGAGTTTGCTGAGTGAGATGGTGATAATGCAGTGCTGTCCAGTGGCTGATTGCCGAAGGTGTAACAAGAGCCATTGCGACTTCAAACTCATGAGGGGGATCTCCAAACCCGGAATCGGAACTTAAGGCATAGACTCCTCGCTTTAAACGTACGACCCATTTTTCTTTAAGCAGATAGTGCAAGGACTCTGTAACATATCCCGGGTTCATTTTAAGTGTAAGAGCTGCTTGTTTAGTTTGGTTAACGGTAAAAATTTTTAATCCATTGACTGCCAAATAGCGCAGAAGATGGACTCCTGTAACAGAGTGTTTCATACTTCATTATATATTATATATGTCGATATTTGGACAATAGCAAATTTTCAGCATACATAAAATATATATTTAGATTGCTGATATGTTATTAAGGCATTTATTTTAAACAGGTTATACCGATCAAGTTTGGAAATACCTTTTCCAATAGAAAGCACCATCGATTTGAAAGAAGCAAGGAAGGCAAAAAAGCGAGTGCTATTAACCCGCATTTCTCACCAGCTTTTAAAACAGACGCGT
>JBCCHO010000322.1:0-1816 GCA_039028715.1 Chlamydiota bacterium
AAGCTGAGCAGTCTCATGGTGGGGATTTTCAGCTCCTATCCTAATCTTACGAAGCTGTAAGTATGAAATGAGTTGGAAGTTGTGCCTTGTTGTATTGAGAAAATTTCAGACTAAAAATCAGCGTAAAAACGGGTTTCTCTACACACAAAAGTGCTTGCCAGGGCACCGTAAAGCGGGATTGGCGCTCAGAAATACAAGGCGATACACACGCGTTTACGGCGTATTGCTTCGTATTTGCTGAGCATCAATCCCACTCCAGTTATGTCCCCATTACCTCCCCACTTCTTTCATTGATTCGCTCTTTGCTTCTCTCTTTCTGGCTTCCTTCACCTTTCTCTTCCTTTTGCTCCTCTTCTTGTTCCTTCTCGTCCTACCCGAAACTGGCTGCCTCATGCTCGCTGGGCTTTCTTTGATGCTACTGTTCCATCCAGTCTGCGGACACTGTCTAATCTGCAGACACCCATTTTTTTGGCAGATAGGGCAAATCGCGGGCAGATCGGCACCAAATCTTCAGGGATTTTCGCAAGCTATCAAGACAAAAGCATGCTTGCGGAAACTAGCTGTGGACATGGTGTTGTTTGACGAATTTCCAGTAAAAATGTTTTGTCACATAATCCTATTTGGGTAAAGTGGTCGAAAATGACTATTGTGATCACTTGTTCAGACATTGAAAGACTCGACTTCCCCTTCTACTTGGTGATGACCATACTCCTGGTGCTTCCAAACTTTTTCCCCCAAACTCTTTAAATGGGCTCCAGACACGTCGCCAGATTGGCCGCAACACTACTAGATTTATGTTTTTTTCTGTGTGAATTCTGGTTTCTTATGCATATTTTCTTCATAGCAGTAAGTACCTCGATGCAGCAATGTTAAAAATGCATTGAGTTGTTGTCGTTGATATTCTTCATTGTCACCATGGCCCACAGCCAATACAACATTATGAACAACAGAAGGAGAAAGAAAAGGAAGAAAGAAAGGAATAAAAATGAATAATTGCTACCGGCAGGGAATAAGGTGTTCAGAACATGAGGAGGATAGAGCCTTAGATTAGAAAAAGAGGAAAAAATGATGTAGTGAGAAGGAGAGAAGAAAAGAAAAAGCTAAAGTGCCCCAAGAAAGTCTAAAAAGTGTGATTTATTGGTGTTTAGCTATAGGGAAATGGGAGTGCAGGGCACAAGCAGATTGAGTTTCGATATAGTGATGAGATTTCGAAATCGGTTGCTGTTGTTCTTGTTATTCTTGTTGTTCTCCACATTCAGGGAGCTAGGAAACAATCCAATTAATGTCAGTCAATCGGTATGCGCAGTTTTCCCTTTTTATGATGTAACAACTGGATATCAGCTCGATATACGTAAGTTCTTTCTATGTCCAGTACAACCTTGCAAGCAGTGTAGAGACTGACCTCTTTTAAAAGAGGAACTAAGAGGCTATCGACTATGACTTTTGTTCACCACAAAGGATTTTGATGACTAAAAGTTTGAAAGATCTCGCGCTAGCGTATCTTCTTAAAAGGCACATCACCCTAAAAAAAAACTTTCCTAGCCCCATGTTTTCGGGGTCTGTGACATCAGTGGTAAACTCCGTTTTTCAATCCGACCCCAGGATGTGGATCAAACGACCGATCGCGCCCACGCAAAAAACCGCGGATTCCCCCACCCGCACGAAGGTGTGCTTTGTTTTTCGACCACTCCCATTTGCAAGTTTGATATAGACAACGGAGCAATTTAAAGGGTAAATGAACAACGATTGCGACAAAACTTCAGCAAGTACAGAATTATGGTGAGGGAAACCTTTGACAGGAAAATCAGAATTTGTG
>JBCCHO010000323.1:0-1810 GCA_039028715.1 Chlamydiota bacterium
ATCTCACAAACACAAGCTAAATTACTCAATGATTTATTAACTGTCAGCTCAGAATAAAACTGAATATACAAAATATACAATTGCGTTAAAACTGCCGGCATTAGTAGAGATATGGGTCGTCATGACAACGCAGATGCACGGACAGACAGTGTGACTAGCTACCAATTACATCGAACCTACAGACGCCGCGCCGCTCATTTGCTCAACATCCCTCTAAGCATGTTATCCAGCTTCCTACCGTCGGCCTAGAACTTGCGAATACCTTCGCTCAGTTTCTCAGTGGCCATCTCATCCTCGTTCATTCGCCATCTGAACGCCTTCTCATCCAGCGTAAACTTCTCCAGGTCCATCTCTTTGCCAGCCCAGCTCGTGGTGTTGCTTGCCTTCGTGATTTAGAGGACAATCGGAACAATTTTCTGCCGCAAGCTTTGATAAACAAGCAAGTAACAATATAGAAAAAAAGAAACGTTTAGTCACAATTTTCATCAAACAACCCCACCCTTTCTTCTACCGCTTTAAGGCGATTTTTAAGCGTTAAGTTTTCCCGCTCCAATTCAGATATCTTCTGCCCTTTAATGTTGATCTCATCCCACAGGTTTTGCTCATTATCGCTGACTTTATCTTCCAATGCAGTGTCGCATCCAATTAGGTATTGTTTTTGTTGCTCCAAAGCAGTTTCCAAATCTTTCACGCGAACTCTCAATTGTCTGATTTGATCACAATGAAACTCAGCCCAAACACATCGTTTTTTTTCGATATTTATTCCGCGACAAGTCCACCCTACACCATGCATTTCAACGTGTTCAAGGAAGTGTTTTTCTTTCGGCAGTGTTTTATGGTAAGAATTCGAGCAACCAGGCGCATCACAAACCCTTAATGAAGGACAATCGGGGCAATTTTCCGATTTGATTTGAGACGAAACTAAAACAAAAACCGCAGCAACAAAACCTCTAACCATCACACCTCTCTCCACTTTTTAGGCTGGTTTAAGAAAATCCAAATTCTAGCTGGTCCTTGTTTTTTGTACGCAAAGCTTTCTTTAGCATTTTTTCTAGCTTCGCCTCGTCCTTCTCTTTGAGAGCTTTTTCTTTGGAAGAGGATGAAACCTGCTCGCTCTTTAACCAGACCAAATCTCCTCCCGAGGATCTTTTCAGTCCAAGATCTTTGGCGAGCTTGTAGATCGTAGAGCGCCCTATTCCCATCTCACTCATTATTTTTTTTGGGCTTGCTCCTGATTCGAAAAGCTCTTTAAATTGATTTCGATCGATAGACCGTTTCCTCCCGAACTTCACTCCCCTATTTTTTGCTTCTAGCCTCCCCTCATTCGTTCGCTCGAGAATACGGCTTCGTTCGGCCTCAGCAACAGCGACGAGGATGGTGACAACCATTTTTCCCATCGCCCCTTCCGTGCTGATTCCGTCATCCAAGAACCGAACCCCAACTCCCAACTGGTCGAACTCTTTGATGAGTTGTACCATGTCAGCAGTGTCACGCCCCAGTCTATCGAGCTTTGTGACAAAAATGACATCGCCCTTCTCAACTTTGAGGAGGAGAAGCTGCAAGCCTTTCCTTGCGGTATTTGCGCCAGTACTTTTGTCTGAAAAAATGCGATGCTGTTCTACGCCTGCTTTTTTCAGCGCCTCAATTTGCAGATCTAGAGACTGCTGACTTGTCGAAACCCGCGCGTATCCGAAATATCTACTCAAAAATGTCTCCGAAATCGATTTTAAGACTTAAAGGTCTACAAATATACCAAAATCGATTTTTTAGACAACCTTTTGGTTTTGGTTTTAGCTGTCTAAAAATTCAA
>JBCCHO010000324.1:0-1797 GCA_039028715.1 Chlamydiota bacterium
AGCTCAAAGATACAAATGGCCTTTTTGGTTTCACAAGCGAGATCGATTCTGCCGATATTGGTTGCCACCTCAGTCATTGTGGTTATTCCTGACTTTTCCAAAAACGTGAAGAAAACAGCCTGATAGAAACCTTCTTTAGCGTTAGAAAACAGATGATAGGACATTTTAGCGAAGTGATTATTCATGATAGCAAAGAAAGCGTTTAGCTCAAAACCATCTAGGTGCTTTCTTACCTCATCACCTCTATCACTGACTTGAAAGGGGCTGATTTCAGCAAATTCTTGAAGAAGTGAGTCAAAAAACGCATCGCGGACTTCTTTGTTCGGGAAGTCGAGAAAATAAGCACTCTGCTTTTCTGCGTAATCTTTGATCGTGAGGTAGCCTGTTTGAAACATAAGGGCTGCCAAGTCAATCTTGTCGAGCTTACTGATATCTGAAAGCATGGCTTTGGAAACCTTTAAATCCTTTAAGATAACGACAGACTGGGGATGCTTTTTTACCTGGTCAATGAGGAAAGAAGGAGTCCCTGTAGCGTACCAGTAACCTTGTGGCTTGTGCTCGCTTAAAAATCTGAGGGTGGAATAGGGATTGTAAACGGAAGTGTCTTCTTCTGTGAACCGATACCCATTGTACCACTTTCTAAGCTGGCTTAAAATGTTTGGCGCTTTTTGGCTTCTTTCTTTTGCGATCGCTTCAATATACTCTTTAAAGTCTCTTTTGACTTCCTCTTCCGTATACCCCATGAGCGTTGCATACTTGGGGTTCATTGTGATATCAGTGAGGTTGTTAAGGCCTGAAAAGATAGAAACCTGAGAGAATTTGCTGACGCCAGTGAAAAAGGTGAATTTGAGATACTGATCCAGCCCCTTAAGCACCCCAAAAAAATCACGCATGAGATCGCGGTTTTGTGTCGCAACTTCGAGCTTATTTAAGTTGTTGATGATCGGTTTGTCATATTCATCAACTAAAACCACCACTTTATTTTTTTTTGCAAGATTAATAATAAGCCTTTTTAACTGAGTCTGAATTGAAGCGCCGGCAATAGAAATTCCATAGGATTCAGCTATGTCCTGTAGGGATTCTTCCAGGCCCGTTTCCAGCTTCTTGGAGGTTTTATTGAGAATTTGGGAAAAATCAAAATGAATAACAGGATATTCTTGCCAATCGTAATCGCTCTCGTATATCTGACATCCCTTGAAAAGCTCTTTATTCCCTTTAAAAATATGTTCCAAAGTATTAACGAATAGAGATTTACCAAATCTCCTAGGACGCGATAAAAAATAGTGAGGAATTCCTTCATCTATCAGTTGATAAGCAAATCTTGTTTTATCAATATAGATGTACTCTCCTTTGGCAAGAATTTTTTCAAGGTTCTGTATCCCAATGGGTAGTTTCTTCATTAATGCCTCATTTAACTTGATTCTAAAGAGGCTCCCCGCAAAATTCCATTCCGAGCAAAATGCGCGCTTTTAAACTCGATTTTTGCTTCGAAAGCGATTTTTGCGGGGAGCCTCTAAACTATACCGTATCACCTTCTTTTTGCCTCTTCTTTTCTATTGAGCAGAGAAGAGTCCATATCAATATTTTTTTAGTTTTCAACCCAAGTTGTGTGGTAGAGTTGCTTAACCCAAGTTCACCCCTTGTCGTCTCTGTACTGGGCAAAAATCTCCCACTAGGGCTGACAAAGACTTTGCCAAACGCTTTTTTCCTCCTCATCCATAGCGCTTTGGCTATGAATTCGTCTTTCAAAAAGGTTTTGCTTTGTCTTTGCTCACCCCTAGCGGGAGGTTTTTGCCC
>JBCCHO010000325.1:0-1757 GCA_039028715.1 Chlamydiota bacterium
CGATCATTGAAAAAGCATTTAAGGAGATCGAACGCTTTGCTTGGACAGACGAGGAGTTACGTAGATACGAGCAAGAGTTAAAAAGAGCAAGAGATATTCGTGCCTGCCTTTTGCAAGCGAAAGATGATGGTATACAACAAGGCATACAACAGGGCAGAATAGAAGCTATTGAAAACTTCCTTAAAGAAGGGTTAATAACCAAGGAGCAGGCTGAAAAAAAGATCCAACAACTCAAAGCCCAAAAATGCTAAATATCCCCTTTGGTTTCAATAAATCAATCATCTCTTTGTGACCTTCTTTTCTAGCTAAATCTAGGGGCGTTTGGTTGTTATTGTTTTTTATTCTCTTATCAGCACCTTCGGCAATTAAGAGCTGCGCTAATTCTATGTAGTTCCAACGTGCAGCGTAGTGCAAAGGGGTATATCCGTAGAAAAGATCTTTGGCATTGACATCTGCGCCTGCTCTTATAAGGATCTCGGCTACTTCTTTGCTGTTTTCTGTTGCCGCATCGTGCAAAGGGGTTTGTCCTCTCTTGTCTTTGGTATTGACATCCGCCCCTTCTTTTAGAAGGATCTCGAGAACTTCTTTGCTGTTATTATGTGCAGCGTGGCGCAAAGGGGTTCGTCCATCCTTGTCTTTAGCATTGACATCTGCTCCGTGTTCGATAAATAGCTCGGCTACTTCTTTGCTGTTATGATATGCAGCGTGGTGCAAAGCTGTCCATCCGTCCTCGTCTTTGGCATTGACATCCGCGCCATGTTGGATAAGGATCTTGGCTACTTCTTTAAACGTTGGAGCGTGGTGCAAAGGGGTGCCTCCACTGTTGTTTTTAGCAATGACATCTGCGCCCTCTCTTAGAAGGATCTCGGCTACTTCTTTGCTGTTTCTTATTGCAGCCCAGTGCAAAGGTGTCCATCCTTGATTATCTGTAGCATTGACATCAGCGCCTTCTTTTATAAGGATCTCAGCTACTTCTTTGCTGTTTTTCATTGCAGCCGTGTGCAAAGGGGTATCTCCTTCCTCGTTTTTAGCATTGACATCAACGTTGTAATGCGCTAGGATGTTTTTTATAGTCTCCTTGTTTCCATTTACTACAGCCTTCCACCATTTTTTTTCAGTTTCCGAATCTAAGGGCTTTTTGTCAACTATTTTTCTTTCTAGATAAAGGCTATCTAGGTAGTCAATAGCGTCTTGATGTCTATGTTGACATGCATACTCAAGGGCTGTTTTATCATTACCATCCTTTAGATGTACATTTATTTTTCGATAGTTTTGATAAATTTCTTGAAGGACTTTGATGTCTCCACGTTTTGAGGCAGTAAACCAGTCCTCTTTTGTCTGATTATCGAGCATATAAAAGAAGACTTTATCCATTTTTTCGGAAAGCGGCCCATCAATACAAGGTGTTGAACGGTCGAGTTCGTCATTGTTAATTTCTTTTTGATTGTATATAAGTAATTCTTTGAGATTGAAGTTTTTTCTCTTTCTCAGTGATTCACTTGCCTTTTCCCCAAAAGCCTCGATAATCTTTCTCGAGTTTCTGGCACTAACTGTTTCATTGGGTAATGTAGGGAAAAAAGTAAAAATATTTTTCCGAGGATGTATGATCTTTTTTTCCATTTTGCAATCTTTATGGGCTAATTCATTGAAAGAAGAAATAGTCTTTCGGCAAGCGAAACTAAAAAACAGTTTGGGTATATTTGCGAGTGTATCAGGATGGCAGAAATCGTTTTGAATATCCAAAATATATTTGTAAC
>JBCCHO010000326.1:0-1731 GCA_039028715.1 Chlamydiota bacterium
GTCTTGTGAGAACTACGGGCTAGAGGTTCTTGCAAACTTCCAGTTCGAGTGAAATTCGCGCTTTTGTCCTTGAGAACTACTTTATGTAAATTGCCTATCCTTAGTAGGACATGCCAATTTACAAAAAGTAGTTCTCAAGGAAAACGCCGTGAATCACCAATCTTAGCCCGCATTTCTCACAAGGCTCTGGAAAAATTTGGAGCCTCTGTTTTCCGAGTGTTCCAAGGAGCTCTTTTGGAAATGGTTACAACCATTCCATGCAAGATCTCAATTAGAAATCTCGAAAAACACCTTGCTTAAGCTTTTTAGCAGAGCTTGTGAGAAACACGGGT
Source organism: Chlamydiota bacterium (assembly GCA_039028715.1). Classification (GTDB taxonomy): domain Bacteria; phylum Chlamydiota; class Chlamydiia; order Chlamydiales; family Simkaniaceae; genus JBCCHO01. The sequence continues at coordinate 333 of JBCCHO010000326.1, forward strand.
TATAGGGGATTGAGATAAAAATTCATCTTGCGTATAGTAACTTGAAAACTCGCTTACAAGCACGTAATTCTTAAGGTTTCATCATGATCAATTGCCATGCTCCCAATTGCAAAGTCAATAGCTCACCACGTCACTCTCATGCTAAAAATAAGCTACCGCCAAAACAGCGATTTTCGGACTTTATAAAACAAAAAAAGCCCGCCCCCAAACAAACAAAACGCACTATCTTTGATGTGGCAACCGATCAAGCGGCTGCAACAGCACTACCTTGCCTTACTCCCGCTTTTGATCTTTTTCTTCTAGACCCTTCATCTGAAAAACCGCAACTCCCAATAGCCCCAGCACGCACTTTTTCAATTTCTGGATCGGACTTTTTCAGACAGTTTGCTACAAGCTTAGCTGATTATGTGCATACCCAAACTGACACTGAGAAAGGTATCTCAGTCACAACGATCACGATTCAAACAGATGATCCGTTTTCCCACTTTAATGATATGCAGATTGCTATCAAACATTATGATACGAGCCCACAGTCTTTTATGATTGATCTTAAGAGCGCACCAGAAGCTACTAATCTGCTCTTCACTCGCCTAAATGACCTTCAAATAGCCTTTCAAGAAAGGCTTCCCCACTTTGACGTTCACCTATCTCCGCCATCTCTACTTATCGTTGAAAAAGAAGGACGCTCGCAAACTGTTAAAGAAGATAAAAAAAGAAAGTTGCGGGCCTTTGTTTCTGCAATTTCTTAGAGAGGATACGCGGGAATCCTCACCTCCTTTATGATCGGAATAAACCTGGTAAAAGGCATTTGATAAAATTGTTCATGATCCTCTATCGTTAGGAAAAAAGATTCTCATTAAAAAACCGAAGCCCGCGTCTTATGATGGTTCAGATAAATGTTCTGTTTTTTACCTGTTTGAGGAAAGAGAATTTTAGATGAACCATCATCAGACCTGGGCTTCGGTTAAAAGCACTAAAGTTAATGACTTACCCCCACTGAAAAGGGGGAGTATGCAAGCTCCGAGTTGCACAGCTTAAGTCTTTTTAGAGACTACATTAGGAGTAAGTAGATAAGCATCCTAGAATGCATCTGCCAGTTCTAGGCTTCTTGCAGCAAACGGTTAAAACCCAAGCCCGCGTCTTATGGTGATTCAGATAAATGTTCTGTTTTTTACCTGTCTAACGGCTCGAATTTTCAGCATACTTGAATAAAGTAGGTGCCAATTCGAGCCGTTAGACAGGTGGAAAAAGAGGATTTTAGATGAACTATCATCAAGACGCGGGCTCGGGTATATACCCAAGCCGACTCAAAATGCAAAAAGGTCGGTGATTTGGCGGGGCTATTTTGATCGACGTTTTTCCTGGGTTCTTATCCGGCAGGTGGATAAAACCCAGGGAA
>JBCCHO010000327.1:0-1707 GCA_039028715.1 Chlamydiota bacterium
AACTCAAGAAAATTAAAAAATGATTTAACTAAATAAGTTCAAGTTTAATTTTTAAAAAAACCTTAAATTTATCTTGAATTAATTAAAAATGTCAATTATAATAGCTGAAGCTAAAAAAAATTAACCGAGAGGAAAAAATGGCAGCTGAAATACTTTTATTATCTTCCGCATCATATGCAATTAGCGGTATAAAGGAATTTAACAATTTTATAAGAAAAAACCCTGAAAATTGGGACACAAATTTAAAGAAAAATTTAACCACACAAAAAGTAATTGAATACGTTGGAAAGCATCTCTCATTGACGTTAATAATTACTAGCATGGTTGAAATGTACCTTCCAAGTTCTACGCCATTAATGTGTATTGCTCGTTCTTTGCAAGTCGCCACTTTAGCAAATTGCAATATCCATTCTCCCAAGAAATTTTTGGAAACAGCCTGCAAAGTCGGAAATATTGCACTAGTTACATGTATCGTAGGGGCTGTTTCAGTTTGGGGGACAAGCTTTTTCTTTGCCACTGAATCAGTAAAAGCAGTCATGTACCTCTCAATGTTTGTAAGCTTACTATGCAGTGCATATAACAATTTTGACGGTTAAGTAACCCTTTTCTTTGCGGTTCTGGTACAAGCAGCGCTTCTTGCGGATTAAAACCCAAGCCCACGTGAAAAACCTTTTGCAGAACGTGCAAAGGAGCCATGATGTTTTTTTAAATAATCCTCACTTGACTCCGAAGAGTCAAGTGAGGATTATTTAAACCTAAGTTGTGTCTGATGATTGCTCAGATCAATTTTCTGTTTTTTTTACCTACCAGAGGCTTGAATTTTTAGCATACTTGAATAAAGTAGGTGAAAATTTGAGCCTCTGACAGGTGGAAAAAGATAATTTTAGATGAGCGGTTATACGACACAACTTGGGTTTATAATGTCATATGCCCTGTAAAAATGGCCACGGCGTTCTTGAAAGATAACCCAGGGAGCGCTAAAATAGACTCACACCAAAGGATAGGCTTTAGTCCTGACTCATCTGTCTGCATCTGCTAAAAAATGCAGCCTCCTTTCCCGAAATCTAGCGGGAAACACGAGTTAAGTAATAAGCCGTGGAAGCCTCGATCTTTTTGGAGGGGCGCCTCCCATTCAGAGAATGTCCGCAACTCGTAGGAAGTGAACAAATATGCCAAGTGTTAAAGTCAATAGTCGCGAATCAATCGACAAGTATTTACGCGCTCTAAAGAAAAAACTAGATAAAGAGGGAATTATGAAGGCGGCTAAAGCTCACCGGTTTTACGATAAGCCCTCGATCAAAAAGCGGGCCAAGTCAAAAGCGGCTTTAAAGTATAAACTCAAAAAGGGTCGCTAATTTTCAGCGGGATTCCACTCTATAACACTATCTCCCAAGCTCTATTTACTTATCAAAAGTAGAGCGTAAACCCCACTCCTTTAGGTGTGGGATGTAACGCTCACCCAATTTCTTGCTGTTGCTTAATACCTGTGAGTGCGACCTATTTCGTGTCATCGGCAGCTTTGAGTTGCACCCTCTCTTAACTTAACCTATGTGTATGAAAAAAACCACCTTGTACTTATGAGAGGGTGCAACTCAAAGCTGCCGATGACACGAAATAGGTCGCACTCACAGGTATTAAGCAACAGCAAGAAATTGGGTGAGCGTTACATCCCACACCTAAAGGAGTGGGGTTTACGCTCTACTTTTG
>JBCCHO010000328.1:0-1698 GCA_039028715.1 Chlamydiota bacterium
GCCGAAAGTCGGGAGATACACATGACAGCTCCCCCTTTCTTTTGTTCCTGCTTCAGGAATCCCTTCTGTCTTCGAGTCAATATTGATCAATTGGATCTTGTACTTTTCGACGACTTCTGTCCATGGTGGTCCTGACGGACAAGGCTCTCCAGGAGGAGGGAATTGGCTTTGAGCGTTTGCAAAATCAAGAACTTTTTTGGTTGTTTTTCCCTCTGACATCTGTCAAATTTAATTTTTTTAAAGATCGAGCAGTTCTCTGTTTAAACAAAAATTTAACACAGGAGCGAGACTTCCTCTCACTAACGAATTCGGGAGTTTCTGTCTCGTAAAAAAATTTATGGGAAAGTGGCTACTTGCTATTGCGGTTTTTTTCCTTTTTTCTGCAACCGCTGTACACGGAGAAGGGTTAGAACAAAGCTACGAATTGTGCAGACTCGCAGCTGAGCAGGGGAGTGTAAAAGATCAATGCACCCTAGGAGAGATGTATGAAGAAGGGCGAGAAGTTGAACGAAATTATGAAGAGTCCTGTGAGTGGTATAGACTCGCAGCTGATCAAGGATATGCACAAGCTCAATATCTCTTAGCATGGATGTATCAGCTCGGGAGGGGAGTTGAAAAAAATGACAAAGAGGCTTTCAAGTGGTGGAGTCTTGCAGCTAACCAAGGGCTTGCAAAAGCTCAATATCAATTGGGGTATATGTATGACTTCGGGATAGGAGTTAAGCGAAACTATAGAGAGGCTCTCGAGTGGTACAAGCTCGCAGCTGAGCAGGGGCATGTCTACAGTCAATACAGTTTAGGGTGGATATACGAACGGGGATCAATAGTTAAAAAAAACAACAAAGAAGCCTTCAGATGGTACAAGCTCGCAGCTGAGCAAGGTAATGAAGATGCTCAATGTAGTCTAGGAGAAATGTATGAACTCGGACGAGGAACTGAGCAAAGCGATAAAGAGGCTTTCAAGTGGTACAGGCTTGCGGCGCGCCAGGGGGGAGGAGATTCTTACTTCAAATTGTTGTGCCTGTGTCAGCGGCTCCTTGTTGACCGCTTTCCCGAGCTCGCCGAAATAGACTTAGACGGGGCAGAGCCAGAAGAGCTTGAGATGATTGTTGAGCAGCTTTTAAACCGGTCCCCGGACAAAGAAATCTCAAAAAAGGTTTTGTCGTTTATTTGTCATGAGTTAATTGATCTAACAACTCTCCCAGGCAGAGCTGTATCTTCAATCCTTAATTTTTTTGACATTGAAAATGAAAACGGAATCTTAAGAGCACATCAAGAAATAGACGAATATTTTGGAACAGAGCTTGCTGAAAACTACTCCGAAGAGCTGGAGAAATGGGATTTGGCTTTAGTAGTTCCTGGAGGCAAACTAGCAAAAGCTGAGGGGAATATTGCAAAAACGGTTACTAAACAGGCGGCAAAAGCGGCTGGGAAAGAGGGAGTTTCTGCAGCTACGAAGAAATCAGGAACTTTGGCTGCAAAGAAAGAAGCTGTCAACGAAGCAAGCAAGTTAGCAACTAAAGCAGAGGGGAGAGTCGCTTCTGTAGAGAAATCGATTCCTTTTCCTGAATCTGGTAAAATCACGATGCCAAACTCCACCATTGGATGGAAAGTGGGAGATCCCATTAACAATCTGACGAAAAGTGGTGGAGTTCCTAAGTGGAGCACCGTTCGTCAGAGATATTGGAAAAACAAAGC
>JBCCHO010000329.1:0-1681 GCA_039028715.1 Chlamydiota bacterium
AAGCATAAGTCCCCATTTTCGCTCATGGTGCACTTATGGTGCACTAGCAAATCAAAATATGCAAAATTTTGGCCCTGTAATCGAACATAAAAACGGTTTTGATACGGGGACTATTTTGGCATCTATCCAAAAAACGAAAAAGCAAAGACGGGAAAACCCATTTTCGCGTTTATGGCAGACTCAAAGGCCATCCGGTTGTTACGGCAACATTTGCCAAGAAGACAGAGGCAAAACAGTGGGGACAAAAAACAGAAGTCGCGATGAGGGAAAAGCATTTTCTCAAAAAAGAGCGTCCCAAAGAGCACACTGTTAGCGACCTCATTGACCGCTATCTTGAAGAGATCCTTCCCAACCAAGCAAGAGATACAAACAATAATGCTTTTAAGCTGGGCTGGTGGAAAAAGCAACTGGGCTATTGTTTGTTATGCGATTTAACCCCATCGCTCATTGCAGAGCAAAAAGTCTATTTTCTCACCTCTATGGAAAACTCATGCTAGTAGAATTTTTCAGTGAAGAACACAGAAAATGAAGATCTGAGCTCAGGGCTTTTTCATCGTAATTTTTTTACAAGTTTAGCTCGAAAACTCTAGATAAAAGCTTCAATGTCCAGGAGTCATTCCACTTAGCTTGTCTTCTACGATGAGCTGTTCCTCGTACACTTCCAAGATCTAATTTGATTAAAGTTGCCGCTATCGTTTTATTTGGGCCTGTACCCTGAAGTCCATCAAAATGGCCAGCTGCGGTTTTTTCCATAGCGAAGCAGCGATCTCTTCATTTAAAATACTATCCAACATTCGTGTGAATAGGGGAAATCCTAACTCGAGTTTTTTGCCCTCCTAAATAAGATAAAATTTATCAATAAGTATAAAAACTTTCTTTAAATATTTTTATCCCAACTCTAGTTATTAAGGGCAATTTGTAGAAACATAGAAGCTGCCGTAGCCAATATCTCATCTGGAAAATCGTAAGTAGAAGTATGCAATGAAGCAATATTGCCAGCGCCAATCAAGAAATAACAACCAGGAACGACTTTTAAATATTCAGAGAAATCTTCTGCCGCCATTTTGCAGGTCTTTAAAATTTGGACATCTCGAATACGTGCCCTCTTTTTCAAAATACAAAAAGGTCGGTGATTTGGCGCGGCTATTTTGATCGACTTTTTCCCTGGGTTCTTATCCGGCAGGTGGATAAAACCCAGGGAAAAATCGGTCAAAAGGGTCCGCCAAATTCAGCGAGATTTTTGCATTTTGAATCGGCTTGGGTATATAGTGCTTCCGGTTCAAACGCTCCCTTTTAAATAACCGGATATTAGGAGAAAGGATAGTCCAGTCTTTAGGACTTATCCCCTTTCTCACGCTAGAAAAATGAGAGCAAATCAATTACGTCTATGGATGTCAAGCTTTGCCTATGTACTACTTAACCTGCTAAGACAGTACGCTCTTAAAGATTTTCCTTACTACCAAACGATAAGGTGTAATTTGCTAAAAATAGGCGGATGGATTCGGTTGAGTTGCCGTCGCATTTATATCTCTTTAAGCGAAAGTTATGCATTCAAAAAACTGTTCTTGGCTGCCTACGAAAGAATAGCAGCTATTCCCTCTGGGTAATAAAAAAAATTAAAACACAGATTTTATTAGCTGATGACATTCAATAGGCTGATATTGCCTCCTGCCGAAAAAAC
>JBCCHO010000330.1:0-1678 GCA_039028715.1 Chlamydiota bacterium
AAACCGGAAGCACTATATACCCAAGCCGACTCAAAATGCAAAAATCTCAGTGCATTTGGCGGACCCTTTTGACCGATTTTTCCCTGGGTTTTATCCACCTGCCGGATAAGAACCCAGGAAAAAAGTCGATCAAAATAGCCGTGCCAAATCATCGATCTTTTTGCATTTTGAGTCGGCTTGGATATATGTTGATTATGATTGGAGAGGCTTCGCTCAAACTTTGCGCCGAAAGCGATTGTTGCAAGAGTCTCTGGAAATATTTTTTAACAAATGAAAAATAAATTGACTATCTCGTGGCTCGCAATCTTTTGTCTGGTTGGGGCTCTTACCGCTGATGAGATTCGCGAAGAGCTTGTTGCGGACTCGGTTCCTTCGCGTAGCGATAGCATCCCTAAAGAGCATCTAGCAGATGAGGAAGATGCTTATCTAGAAGGTTATATCCAATCGCTTGTCAATGCGAATTACTACGAATTTGATGTTCTCGTTTATGTTGAAAATGGCGATGTTTACCTCTATCACTTGCCAAAAAACACACTGATAAGAAATAGCATTATCAACTTTGTTCGCGATTTGCCAGAAGTGAAGTCGGTCACTCAAATCGATAAACTTCCCGAAGAAAGGTTAGAAAAGTTGGAAAAGCGCGAGGTCAAGCCCCAAGTCAAAGGCATTTGGTTTCCACAATCGACAGTTCTCTACCCACCAATGATTGCCAATCCGCGGGCTACTATTTACTCTGCGGCTTACCGGATTGGCGATAATGTAATGGGGACAAAGTCGATTGGCGTTTCTTTTGGCGATAATTTCCCGATTTTTCGCTGGCGCAATGTTTTTTGGGGAACAGGCGATTTACAGATCGACATTCAAGCAGGCGTTTGGTCGGTTTTTAAGATGGGCATTCACTATAACGACGAAATTTCAGAGCTAATCAATACCGATTATCTGGTGGGCATTCCGCTGAGTTATGCTTTTGATAAGTGGGCATTTCGATTACGTGTCTATCACGTTTCTAGTCATCTGGGTGATGAATTCCTAGTACATAACCCCGGGATTGTCCGTGTGAACCCGAGTATGGAAGCGATTGACTTTTTTGTTTCTTATCAAGTCAATAGCTCGATCCGTCTTTACATCGGGCCGGGATGGGTATTTCACAGTGACCGCACATTTCCGATTAAACCACCGCTTTATCTCGAATATGGTGGTGAGTGGCGGTTTTTAGGTCATCGCAGCTTGTACCATCGCCTCTATGGTACGATGTTTATCGCGATCTATTTGCGCCACTGGCAAGTGAATCATTGGCGAATTGATGGCACTTACATGGGCGGATATGAGCTGAGCAAGCTCCAAGGAGTGGGCCGCAAAATGCGCCTCTTTGTCAGCTATCACCACGGCTATTCCGAAGGGCAATTTTTTAAAGACAGAACGTCGTACACGAGCTTTGGGCTATCTTGGGGTTTTTAGCCCAAGCTTTGCATCTGGTGACAATTCATCTAAAAACTCAAGGCATGTGCCTTGAGCTTTTACATGATAGGGTTTCTTTATAAGAACCTATCCGTAAATGAAAATGTTTTTGGTTTTTACCAGGTTTCTAGCAAATTTTTGGAAGCTGATTTGTACACATTGTCCATGAGACAAGGGTAACAAATCAGCTTCCAGAAAGATGCAGAAAGAGTGAAAAGCA
>JBCCHO010000331.1:0-1661 GCA_039028715.1 Chlamydiota bacterium
CGAAAAGGGTCCGCCAAATTCAGCGAGATTTTTGCGTTTTGAATCGGCTCGGGTATATACAGTGCTTTAAAAGAGGTCAAAGTAATGGCTAATGCTATAAAAAACAACACCTTTATATCGCAATATTTTTCTTATGAAATAAATTTCTTTAAAGAAAGCCCCATAAAATCTTGCTTGCTGGCGGTTTCCTTCTTGTCTTTATCATATTTAGTTGTTAAATATTTATCGAATAAAAAAAGATCAAATCAAAGTGCAATACACTTAGTCAATAATGTTCAATTCAAATGGAATAAGTACTCGGCTAAGCTAAATGATATAAACTACAGCGAATCAGAGGTAGAAAGAGCAGTAAAAAGAGGGATTACGCAATACATATATGATGATCAGGCAAAGGCAATCTCACGTATTGTCCTCGGTTATTTGCAAGAGCACTTTTGCATTAACACACTAACTTTAGATCCTGCAATAAAAAATTCACCATCTATTAAACACAGCTGTATTGTCCATTATGGGAAGCATGACAAAATCATCTCGACCGGTCCTGTTACTATAAAAAACTATACCGAACATAGCGTTTCTTTGCTCGCGTCCCGTGGTCATACTGTGCTTAAAATTGATCAAAAAATGCTTAGAGTAAATGGGGAAATAAGCTATCCATTAACTCGCAATCAAGAAAAAATCTGGGGCGGATGTATGGAGTTTTATTCTTCTGTTACAGATATAGAAATCCGCAAAAGTCAGGAAAAATTTCTCGTGTCTTATCGAGGAGGATCGCATAGCACCGCTTATACCAGAGAAGGAGTGCTCGAAGGAGGCTCACAAACCCCAAACTTTATCGTTTCAAAATCTTTGTCTATAGATGCCGTAAACAAGCGTAAAAAGAAGCTCCTTGCCGCTTTAAAACTCCAAAAGATCGACGCCAATTCTCCCGTGTATAAAATAGACGCAAACAGCCATCTTTCTTTTTTACAGCGGTTTATCTATCTTGATTCCACTCCAACACATCAATTCATCAAAGGGAAATCTGGAGTTGTTTTTAGCTTTCTTTTCTATACAAAATCACTTATTTCCATCAAATATCAGTATGAACCTAGTGAAGATAAAGAATATCCTAATAGGTTTCATGTGTATATTGATCAGAAAAAAGCGAATCTTTCACACGAGCTACACTTTGATAATGAAGATTGCTGCATTGTAATTCAACAGCGTCAGGATAAATACGGTGATTTGTTTGTATACTCTTGGTGTGATGTCAATACCAATACCAGTAGTCTTTCCTCTCTAACCGGCTTGTGTCGCCCTCACGGCGTTCCAAACCAGTAGGTTTCTCTCTTAAGATCTTAACCAACCAGGGCCTTTGCCCAATCTTAAAACCCAAGTTGTGTGGCATAATTACTCATCTAAGAGGCTCCTGCGCAAAAGCGCGAATTTCCCCCAGAAAGCGATTTTTGCAAGAACCTCCTAAAATTACCTTTTTTCACCTGCCCAAAGCTTAAATTTTCATCTACTTTATTCAAGTATGTGCCCATTTTTCCGTTTCAAGCATGAAAAAAATTGAACATCCCTCTAACCCGTATTTCTCACAAGCTCTGCTAAAAAGTTGAGCAAGATGTTTTTCGAGATTTCAAGGAGATCTTGCAGGGAATGGTTGTAACCATTTC
>JBCCHO010000332.1:0-1656 GCA_039028715.1 Chlamydiota bacterium
AGTGAAATTCGCGCTTTTGTCCTTGAGAACTACTTTTGGTAAATTGCCTATCCTTAGCAGGATATGTCAATTTACCAAAAGTAGTTCTCAAGTCAAAATCATCAAATTTCCCTTCGAAAGCGATTTTTGCGTAGGAGCCTCTGTATAATCATGTTTGTTTTTCATATGTCCTCCTTTAACGTTTTTTAGAAGTGTTATTGCGAGGACTTTTTTATCACATTTTCATATTCATCATAGAAACTCACCAGCTCTGCGTAGAAGATTGGGCAGTCTGTTTTTTTGAGATTTCAAAAGACTCTCGCAGGGAATGTTTGTAACCATTTCCAAGAAAGTCTTGTGGAATATTCGGAAAAACCAGATGCTCCAAGATTCCCCGGAGTCTTGTGAGAAATACGGGTCAAGAACAAAAGCGCGAATTTCACTCGAAATGGAATTTTGGGCAGGTGGAAAAAGAGGATTTTAGATGAACTATCATCAGACGTAAGCTTGGGTTTTAACCTTTCCAACCTGAATGACAGGATTGCCGAGAAAAGGCTTTTCATCACCGATTGTGAGTGAAACTCATGGGCATTTCTGGGAAAAGTTAAAAAATGATCTACGACAGTAATCTTTTACGCAGGCTTGAGTTAAAAATATCCCATCACTCAAGCGAACTTAGGAAGTTTTGCTAACACAAGCTTTCTTAATTTCAATTTTTTCTAAAAGCTCTTTTTTCTTTTTACTTTCTTGCATCTCCTTAGCGAACAAAGTAACAATATCGAAATTGAAATCTTCAGCTTCAATTCTTCTTTCAATAAAACTTTTCAAAAAATCATCTTTTTGATTTCCCTCTTTCATCGCTCCAACGGCCAGGAAAGCTGTGTTAATGTCTTTAGACTCTGCGCCTTGAGCAATTTCTGCTAAAAGTCCATCTCGTTTGCTATTTTCCTCACGCATACCTTGAGCAGACCCTCTCGCTTGTTTCCAATTTTTCGCTTGCATTGCGCCTCGAGCAACTTTTTCTAAAAGGTTATCTTGGGTGCTATTTTTTTCCATCGCAGTACTAATAAAGCGGCGAACATCATCGAACTTTTTATTTTTAATTGCGCTTTGAATAAGTTCTTCTAAAACATTATTTTGCTCTTTGCCTTGTTTATTCATCTTCATAATAGCACGTCGCGCGGTTGCCCAATCTACCTTATCCATTGCGCCTCGAACAATTGTTGCTAAAAGATCATCTCGTTCTCTACTTTCCTGACTCATCTCTTCAGCAGCTTCGAAAGCGTCATCCAAGTACCCCTCACCTTTTTCTTTCATTGCGCCTAGAACAATTTTTGCTAAAAGACCATCTCGGCCGCTACTTTCCTGACTCATCTCTTTAACAGCGGAGGTAGCCTCTTCCCAGTATGTTCCTTCAATGTTTTTGTTAGCAAGTTCTTGTAAAAGTCCATCTCGGTTGCTATTTTCCTTACTCATCTCTTTAAGAACGAGGAGACCTAGATCCAAATCCAATCCTCTCTCGTTTTTAATTGAGCCTTCAGCAACTGCTTCTAACCCGCATTTCTCACCAGCTTTTAAAACAGACGCGTTTTTGTAATTTTTAAATATTTAAACATGCATAAAAACAAGATTTGCATATTTAATCCGTTAAAAATATTTCATTTTCATAGATTTTAG
>JBCCHO010000333.1:0-1610 GCA_039028715.1 Chlamydiota bacterium
AGAGAGAGTTGTGTACATTGGAAGCTTTAATTACCAATTGAAATTGAAAATGTGTTTTATTGAGATATTCCGCAATTAATAAAAACCCTTTAAATTGGTAATTAAAGCCTCCAATGTACACAACTCTCTCTGAGAGCATTGCCCCCATTTAAAAATCTAAGTGATAAACTTACCTACGCTCTTTTAAATGGATTTATTTTTATAAACCATTTCTCTAAACCTTCTAGTCGTTCGAGAGCTGGCTCCACCGTCTCGTTCATCACTTTTTTACTTAGCTTTACTCCTGTATCGTAGAGTTTACTTACTATTTTAACTTTAGGATGATTTCCTTTATATGTCATCCCTTCTGCTAAACTTTTAACTTTTCCAACGCTTGTGAGTAATTCTCCTCCCCAATAATTTTCTAACCCTCCCCAAAACCTTTCAATTGGATTAAACTTACTATGATAAGGTGGATAATAATTAAGCTCTATTTTTATGCTTCTTCGTTCTGATATTTCTACGATCCGATACAGCCATTGAGTGCGACTCCCGCTGCTTTCTGGACCATTGTCGACATTAAATGCAAACGTATCCAATCTCGGATTTTCTCTCAAGAGTTCGCCTATGAGTTCATCAACACAATCAGCCATGCAGTCTGCGGTGACTTTGGACTCTATCATCCATAAATGTGTTTCACCAGTAGATGGGATTAAAGCGCCAAATGGTGTTACTGAGTCCTTATAAAAATCATGATCTAGAGCTTTTTGAGTGTGCCTGCTTTTCCCTTTGCGAGCAAAAGGTCCGATATTGACTTTGGCCTTGGCATCTAATGAGATGCGTATCGTATTTTCAGCGGCGTCTGCTTTATCATTACGATCGTGAACTTCTTCAAAAATCGCATCGGTCTCAGGGATTTTTTTAAGTGGTTTTACTTTTTGAACCTTACTAGGCTTGAAGCCACAAAGATTAAGAAGACTTCTTAGGCTGCGCTCTTTTGGTAAATTTTCTTCATTATACTTGTCTGGATGCGCTTCAATAAGTCGCTTTCTGACTTCTTTTGCATTCAAAACGCGATAAATATTTTCCGTTCTAAGAGTAGGATCTGCTTGAGATCGGGGATCTACTATGGTTGAAATATCTTGTTCTAGCTCGAGTAAACGCTTAAAGGCATGTTTTCGACCCCTTGTTTCTGAGGCTTTTTGGGGAGGTTCGGCAGTAGGATTTTGCTCTTGTTCTTGTCGTTCTAACTCTCCTTTACGGCTAGTCTTACGATTAAATCCAAGCTCTCTTTCAGCTTTTCTTTGTCCTCCTTTTCCGAATATCCGAACAACCTCTGCTTGAAAAATGCGCTTAGCCTTACCTGCTAGCTCCTGGGCACAATTCTTCCATAATTTTTTTAAAGACGATTTTTAATTTTAATCGCCTCGTGTATTAGATAATGAGTTTGAATAATCTAGTCAATAAGTTAGTGATTAAATGCAAATTAAAGTTTTTCACTTAGAGGCTACTTTGGGATACTTTATTTTTGCCGAGTCCCTAAATTCGTGGGCAAGAAAAAGGACATGCTTGATGAGAAAAACCTTCGTAGCTGGAAGCTATTGAAGAATTTTCGGGAGCGTATTTTTAAA
>JBCCHO010000334.1:0-1568 GCA_039028715.1 Chlamydiota bacterium
CGTGTGATTTTAATAAAAATAAAATATAAAGTCAATGTTTATAATCTATTTTTTTAGAGCATTTTGAAAATGTACCGACCCAGATTTTTCATTAATTCTAAACTTCTGAAATTGAATCGATTAATACTCATTTTCTTGTGCTATCAATAATTTTTTTAATAAATCGAGTTTTCATCCTTAAATCCGTTTCTATTTGATCTAGCGGCAAAAGTTGATAAAAATGCTGCCTATCCCCAGCTTTTGAAGCGATCAAAAAAACCAATATATTTTTTTAGCGGCTTCGAACATCTTGTTAGGGGCTCTTCGAAGAAACGTCTGATAATTTTCGTTATGTTTAGTTAAGTGGTTGATTGCTAAAGAATTAAGCAGAGATTAGCTGTTCTTTCAGACTCCTTCCAAAACAGTTAATTGGGATGTAGCTCTTGAATGAGATCTCCTTTTGGAGAAAAAACCATCCCTTTCCAGTCAGGTATATTACGAGACTCACAGCTGAAATTAACCCCGATCACTAAGGTTGGCTTATCTTGGCTTGAGAACCTTTCCCGGTATCTCTTTGTTTCAGCCTGAGTGAGCGCCATGTCTGCATTTTGATCTAGTTTGAGCTCAAAGATACAAATGGCCTTATTAGTTTCGCAAGCGAGATCGATTCTGCCGATATTGGTTGCCACTTCAGTCATTGTGGTTATTCCTGACTTTTCTAAAAACGTGAAGAAAACGGCTTGGTAGAAACCCTCTTTAGCCTTTGAAAAGGATTGATAGCTGATTTTTGCAAAATGCGCGTTGATTGTTTGGAAAAAAGAATTCAAATCATAACCTTCAATATCGCGTCGAAGCTTCTCGGCTTCTCTCATCACGACTAGAGGGCTCACTCTGGCAAAATCTTTGAGAAGAGTATTAAAAAAAGCTTCTTGCACTTCCCTGTTTGGAAAGTCAAGTGTATAAGAGTTCTCTTCTTCTCTGTGGTCAGTAATTGTTAAGTAACCCGTTTGAAACATCAACGGAACAAGGTCAATATTATCTAACTGATTGATATCGGAAAGCTCGCTTTTTAAAGCTTGAGCTCCTTTAAGGGGAATAATAGACTGAGGATGTTTCTTAACTTGCTCAATGAGAAAAGAAGGAGTTCCTGTAGCATACCAGTAGCTTTGTGGTTTTTTTGATTTGAAGAAGCGAAGCGTCGAGAAGGGGTTGTAGACCGCAGGAGCTTCTTCGCAAAAGGAATAACCGTTGTACCACTCTCGTATTTCTTCTAAGATTTTTTGCTCATTCATTCCCCTTGCTTTTGCCGCATCCTTAAGATGCTCGCTAAAATTTTTTTTGATTTCTTGCTCAGTGTATCCCATCAAGGCCCCGTACTCAGGTTCCATTGTGATATCAGTGAGGTTGTTGAGACCTGAAAAGATAGAAACCTGAGAAAACTTACTTACGCCAGTGAAAAAGGTGAATTTGAGATACCGGTCAAGACTTTTAAGCGCCCCAAAAAAGTCACCCATCAGTTTGCGATTTTGTTTAGCAACTTCGAGATTATTTAAATTGTTGATGATGGGCTTGTCGTATTCATCAACTAA
>JBCCHO010000335.1:0-1563 GCA_039028715.1 Chlamydiota bacterium
AAACCAATTACTGATTTAAAGCAAAAAACGCGCGACAAATTGAAAAAAGAATTCAAAAAATACAACAACATAGGCAGTGATGAAGAGGGTGATGACAACCAGACAGGATCATTTCTTACTAACAAATTTGTACTCGTAGTCCCATTGGCTTGTTTAGCAGGTCTTGCCTTTTACTTCTGGAAAAAATCGCAAAAAGAGGAAAAATAAGTGTGGAAAAATGCGCACCCGTCTTTTTAGTTGATCGGAGTGACTCGAAATGGCTGGGAGCCTATCTTCTGTGGTACCGTTTAATTTTGCGTGTTACTAATTACGAGTGACTTTGTTGCATCGCTAAAAAAATACCTCCCCATAGCACCGCTAAGTGTCGCTTCGAAGAAGGATGCTGAGCAACAAAAGAGGTTTAGTTTTTTTCTTTTTCATTGGATATTTCGTTTTTTAGGCGACCGATCCATTGGGGCGTGAGGCCTGTGTATTTGACGATTTTTTGTATTTCCTCTCCATCGAGGATCATCTCACGCGCGATCTCTCTGTTGCGTTCTTTTCTTCCTTCTATTTTCCCTTCCTCCTTGCCCTCTTTCTTACCTTCCAGCCTACTTTCTCTTTTTTCGCGTTCCACGCTTTTTTTGAGTGCTTCCATTTTTTTCTCCATTTGCTTTTTGTAAACAAAAGTGAGGACGTACTGGGTATCGTGTTGAAGTCTTTCGATGATTTCGCTCTGTTTAAAGGAGTAAAAGCTTTGTTCGCTGACGATGATGTGATCGATAACTTTGATGTCGAGAATATCGCCTGCTTTCATGAGGCGGTTGGTGATGTCGATGTCGGCTTTGCTGGGTTGGAGGTTGCCCGAAGGGTGGTTGTGGACGAGGATGATGTAGGTGGCGGATTTGTAGAGGGGGATTCGGAA
The DNA here is from genome assembly GCA_039028715.1 of Chlamydiota bacterium. Taxonomy (GTDB): domain Bacteria; phylum Chlamydiota; class Chlamydiia; order Chlamydiales; family Simkaniaceae; genus JBCCHO01. The sequence continues at coordinate 905 of JBCCHO010000335.1, forward strand.
AACTTCTGCGGGGTCTACGGTGGTGCGACGCCTCCCGCCCATGCTGGTGAGCTCCAAGGAAAGAACTTTAAGGTCGTTGTTGAGGGCAAAAACCCAAAAGTGTTCCTTTATCAAGTCTACTTCTCCTTTTTTCTCATAAAAGACTTTTCGGATGATCCCATAGATATCTTGTGGGTCTTGGGCTTTGATGTTTTCGCTGTTTTCAAGGGATATTTTCATCGCTATTTAAATTTTAAAAAGATTAATGTCCATCGACAAAGGTAGCTATTTTCGAAGCGATGGGCAACGCATTGTATCCACAAAGGAATGTGTTTCTAAAACAGCATTGGACTAGTATAGAAAAAAAGCGGCCCTTTTTAGATCGCCGCATGAGAACCTATTTTTTCGCCATCATCACATGCCTAATCGCCTTTTTCAGTCCACAGACACGAGCTTCGACAAAGAAAAAGACCAAGTACAAAGCGCATGCACCTTATCCACGAAAAAAGTTGTGCAAATGTTGTGCCCATATCCCCTCCCGCGAGCGGAGGCGACATCATACCCAAGAATAACTCAATTTTTTTTGCTACTATAGGCCTCTATCTTGGAGGAAACACTACCAACCAGGCACATCGTAAAAAATAAAGTACTTTTTCTCATCATGATAAAACTAAAATGGC
>JBCCHO010000336.1:0-1550 GCA_039028715.1 Chlamydiota bacterium
AAATTTGGAGCATCTGTTTTCCGAGATTCCAAGGAGCTCTTTTGGAAATGGTTACAACCATTCCCTGCAAGATCTCCTTGAAATCTCGAAAAACATCTTGCTCAACTTTTTAGCAGAGCTTGTGAGAAATACGGGCTAGGGCTTTACAAAGAGCAGTTACAGATTTTGGAGCGGATGCCTCTTTTGAAGAAGCCTCTGGGAAAATGAAAGAGCATTATGGTCTGGAAGTTCCTGTGGGTATGATTCGAAAAATCACGGAAAGGCATGCAAGAACTATTGCTGATTGGAAGCCTAAAAAGAAAGTAGAGGCTGCGAAATTGCTCATAGCAGAAATGGATGGGAGTATGGTGCCAATAGTAGAGTTAGAAAAGAAAACGGAAGGGATCGATAGTAGAAAAACCAGAAAAGTATGCTGGAAAGAAGCGAAGTTGTGCTTTTCAAGGAGACAAAAAAGTGGATTTCCAAGAGCAGCTTTGAAACGATGTCAGATCTTGGAGATGGATACTGTGGCCAAGAGTTTCGAGTTTGTTACGAAGGAGTTGAGCAGAGGTGGATTGTTGTTTTTAGTAAAGCTGCTTACGACAGAGAACGCCGGACTTTGAGAAAACGGTGTGGTAAAGATTCGGAAAAAGAATTAAAAGCCTACAAAAAGTTGTGCAGGGAAGTCTTTGCTTGTGAGTCCGATGCTCTAAAACATCTCGATCGTTCGATCAAAAAATACAAGCATTTGGATATCAAAAATGCCACTGTTTTAAAGGTTCAAAAACATCCAACAGTGGGTCGTCCTAAAAAGGGAAGCTCTCCTCAGACAGTAGGATATCAGATCACGGGTTATCCTGTGTGCTGTCTCAAGAAGAAAGCTCAATTAGAGGAGTTAAAAGGATATTTTATTTTAGCGACTAACGACTTAGATAGGGCGAGCTTCTCAATGAGGGACGTCCTTAAAACATATAAAGATCAGCAGAGCGTTGAAAGGGGGTTTAGGTTTTTAAAGAGTCCCGACTTTTTGGTTTCTTCATTTTTTTTTTGAAAAACCGGAACGAATAGAAGCTTTACTCATGGTCATGACCCTCTGTTTATTAGTTTACTCTGCAATTGAGTACAAAGTACGCCGAAGGCTAAGAGAGACAGGAAGTTATTTCCCTAATCAAAAGAAAAAGCCCTATCAAAACCCGACAACGAGGTGGATTTTCTTTTGCTTTTTAGGGCTACATGTTGTCTTTGTCAATGGAAAGAAGCATCAAGTCACAAATTTAAAAGAGAGGCATCGAATTATCCTACACTGTCTTGGCCCCCCGTATCAGAAATTCTATTATTCTGAAATGTGGTGACGAATCACGGATCTTATTTAAAAAATAAGAGTTAGTTAGGTGAAAATTCAAGCCTCTGGCAGGTGAGAAAAGAGAGTTTTAGATGAGCGGTTATAAGACACAACTTGGGTTTAACCCGTATTTGTGCGCAAGCTCTGCTAAAAAGCTTAAGCAAGATTTTTTTCGAGATTTCTAATTGAGATCTTGCAGGGAATAGTTGTAACCATTTCCAAAAGAGCT
>JBCCHO010000337.1:0-1520 GCA_039028715.1 Chlamydiota bacterium
AAAAATTTGGAGCATCTGTTTTCCGAGATTCCAAGGAGCTCTTTTGGAAATGGTTACAACCATTCCCTGCAAGATCTCCTTGAAATCTCGAAAAACATCTTGCTCAACTTTTTAGCAGAGCTTGTGAGAAATACGGGATAACCCTCTTATTTTTCCAAAAATAAGATTTACTCCCTTTTTCTAGACTCTAGAAAAAAAATCAAGCAACGAGTTAAAATCGTTGAACGCGAGCTATGCTATTCTAGTGTTGAAGGGCTAGCCCGGGTTTCTCGCAAAGTTTCTGGGAAAATTTGAAGCAGCGGCTTCTCGAAGATCCCAAAGAGGTTTTTAAAAAAAGCCGATAAGCATTCTCTGCGAGATTTTTTTGAACCGGAAGCGCTATATATAGAGAAAAGGAGATTATATGGCTGGGGAACATATTCAGGAATTGAATGATGAAAACTTTGAGCAAACCATTGCATCAGGAATCACTTTAGTCGACTTTTTTACTGACTGGTGTGGCCCTTGTCGGACACTTGGTCCTATTTTTGAGGAAGTAGCCGCAGAAATGCATCAAAAAGCCCAATTTGCTAAACTCAACGTCGATACTGGAACGGCAATGGCAACTAAACACCGAGTGACGTCTGTCCCTACTTTAATTTTATTTAAAGAAGGACAAGAGCTGCACCGACAAGAAGGGTTACGGGATGCGAAGGCGATTAAAGAGCTCGTTACTAGCGCTTTTTAACATCACGCGTTCATTATTTTTAAATGCTCATCTTACGTGTGTTATAGTTTCAGGGCTTGCTCGCCAGTAACACGCTCATTATTCAGATGATTTTTCTAAACATCCCGATCTAATACAGGAGAGTGAGGAACATGGGCCGATGGTTGATTTTAGCTGGTATGTGTTTAATTGTTATTGGGGTATTAATTACCTTTGATGTTCCTCTTACTTGGATTGGGCAACTACCTGGTGACATTTCTGTGACTTGGAAAAGTACGCGTATTTTTCTTCCAATTACAACTTCGCTTATTTTTGGCTTTGTTCTTTCTATCCTGCTATCAGTCTTTGCGCGCCATTGATCTATACTCCTTCCGGTTCAAAATGAAAAAATCTCGCTGAATTTAGCGGATTCCTTTGGGCGCATTTCCCTTGGGTTTTATCCACCTGCCGGATAATAACCCAAGGGGAATACGCCCAAATTAATCACTCTAAATCACCGACCTTTTCTCATTTTGAGTCGGCTCGGGTAATATTACCCGCAAGCGATTCAAAGTGAGAAAAATGGGCTGGAGACAAAGCTCAAGGCATGTGCCTTGAGCTTTTACATGATAGGGTTTCTTTATAAGAACCTATCCGTAAATGAAAATGTTTTTGGTTTTTACCAGGTTTCTAGCAAATTTTTGGAAGCTGATTTGTACACAGTGTCCATGAGACAAGGGTAACAAATCAGCTTCCAGAAAGATGCAGAAAGAGTGAAAAGCAAGAAGATTTTCATTTACGGATAGGTTCAAAGAATAGAGGTTCTTTTAAAAAG
>JBCCHO010000338.1:0-1496 GCA_039028715.1 Chlamydiota bacterium
AAACAGCAAAAACTAACAGATTTTCCCTGGAACTACGTTAAATTTATTTTTTAAGAACCTTGAGTAAATACTCTAGAGCGCCGGGATCTTGTTGGTCCTCATCCAAGTTCACCCCTTGCAGTTGGGATAGAGCTCATACGACACACTCCAAAAACTGTAATTGGTTTAGAATCAAATGAGACGATAAAAATTCGAAACTACAGAGGCTCCTGCGCAAAAATCGCTTATCACTGCAAAATTCGATGATTTTGGCTCGATGACCTCTTTTGCGTTAAATTGACATATCCTGCTAATACCTGTGAGTGCGACCTATGGGTATTTAGAGGGATTTTCAATTTTTTTCATGCTTGAAACGGAAAAATGGGCACATACTTAGGGGGCCATTTTTCCGTTTCAAGCATGGGAAAAAGAAAAATTAAAATAAATATCCATAGGTCGCACTCACAGGTATTAAAACATTTTGGGGCTATTTCCATAATGGATTTATAGCTTTAACTAACGGAGAAAGAATCAGGGTGTTTTCTATATAAGCTTCAATTTCCCTTTTAGAAATAGCTTTGCTAAATGATTCTTCAAACTTTTTCCCTTCATTAAGATTTTTATCGCTAATGTCTATGTAATTGATGGCATCTTTAAGTGCATTTTGAAATATGGACATAAATTTCTTTTGATTTTCTGGAATATCACAAAACTCTTTGTCTAGATTAATGCAGACTTTGTTTCTGAGTTCTTTCTTAGTTTCATGTAAAGGTTTAGTCAAAGCGGAAAAAACTGTGGAAATGCCAATTGATTGATAACCAGCTGAAAAGATTTTCTTCGCAAGATTTTCTACGATTACATCTTTGCTTGGCGAATAAAGGGCTGAAATAAACATGTCGTACCTATTTTCCATATGGACGACAAGATCGTGCCCGAATAGCAATAGAGCAGCGTGCATAGTTTTACTTGCCGTGCTCTTCGCGCTAAATAATGATGAAGCTCCTTTATAGACACAAAAAAAACCCAGTGTTTTAGAAGCAAGAATTACAACTTTAAATGTCTTTGCTTCAGCTCTTTTTGATCTAGAAATTTGTGAAAAGTTATCTGAGATTTGTGACGGTATTGATCCGAGTGCATTGAAAATGGCCATAACTGAACCCTATCCATTTTTTGTAAAATTAAGAAAACATTTTATACATTAACATCCTCCCACACCTCAAGGAATGGGATTCGTGAGAAATTATCCTACGAGCAGGCTTGCATCGCTACTTCTTACTGGCTGCAGAAGATAAGCATGCTAAAATTAAAAGTTTATATTAATGGAACCAGGCGCTTTTTTCAAATCTTTTTAAGATGTTTTTACCTAAAATTTGCTTAAAAAAAGACCCTAACTTATCTTAACTTTTTGCGATTTCTATGTTAAGCAACACTTTTTCTGTAAAAGTTGAGATCTTTTATCCCAATGCTTGGTTTTCCAACGTTTTTAAAAATTTCTCTTCTAGCCAACCCTTTCTTTG
>JBCCHO010000339.1:0-1493 GCA_039028715.1 Chlamydiota bacterium
ATCGCTGGGCGTTGGTCGATCTTTCTTATCAGAAGGGCTTGGAGACTTCTCAGCATAACACGTTCTGGTACGTCGAAAAACCCAACGATCTAAAAAGCCATATTGATTCTTGGTAGCCAAATATTGAACTGCTGATCGAGTGTTTGCTAGTTTCTTGCGATAGCGGGCTTTTTCTTTTTTTGTAAGCGATGCGAGCTTATATAAGAGAAAAATTTGATCAGTAGGTAAGTTTGAAAACTGGGGTTTTTCTTCATCGCGCTGTGAATTTTTAAGCAAGACAAGGAGATAGCTCAACAAAAATGCCCATTGCTCCCGTTTCTTACAGTCCATCTCCAATAATGTATCATGAGCATACCAAAAGCTCGCCTTAAACCCATTGATAAAATCAAACTTTTCTGGTGGGCAATCGAGCGAACAAAACGCTCTTTTTTTCTCGGATCTAGGAGGTAGACCATTGAAAATAGCAGCAACGGCTTTTTCTTTTGCATAACGCCACTCTACCTTTGATGAAAGCTCTTTGGACGAATTAAGCTCAAAGTAAAAACCATAAGAACTACTATCAAAATTATATAAAAAATCCCTTAGTATTTTTTCTTCTTCTAGATCAAGCTGAAACTTTTGGGGAACTTTTGATTTTAACTCTCTATAAGAATAATAGCTTAATTTAAGGATCTCTTGTTTTTCAGTGTCAATTTTTTTTCCTTCCCCGTGATAAATCAGTTGCGCAGCAACGTAAAGTTGTAAAGCGGTTGTTGAGGGATGGTTATAGTGAAGTTTTTTAAGGTCATCTAAGAAAAATAACAGTGCATCCGCTGTTTGCGGCTCTATAGTTGATGCATTTTCAAGAGTTTTATTCAGCAGGTCAAACGCGCCTTCTAAATCGCGGCTATGAAGCTTTAAATAAGCAAGAAAAATAGCTTCTACATCATTTTTGGGAATAAGGTTCCCTTCGCGATCGATCGCATACACAAAAGAAGAAACGGCAGAACTATCTGCTGGCACTAGCAGCCGTTTTTTCGCTGAAAAAGAATGCGTAGAGTCAGGATCAATTTTGCAAAAAGGGACAGTCACCTCAGTGCGAGAGAAAACCGTGTTTTTCATATTGGCAACCAGTGTTGATAAAGCATTAAGCACCATCGAGAAATAAGAAGCGCCCTCTTTTGAATAGCCTGCGTCAAGAATCTGAAAAATAGAGCCGTGACTTTCTACTACACTGCTTGCTTCTATTTCAGCTAAAGCTTTGTTTATAGCAGCTGCTTGACGGGGCGTTAAAATCCCGTTGTCAGTCTCTTTCTTTACTCTTGACTTAAGGACAACCAGCTCTTCTTGAATGAGCTGTTGTTTTTGATGACTATGATCGGCTTGTAATCGATCAATGCCCTTTGTATCGCGCGTTGCATAGTGATAAAGTGCGTAAAGCTTAGAGCAAAGCTGCATTTGTTTATATTGCTTTTTGTTGTCTTGCAGCAAAAAACGCAATCCGGCTTTTAAAG
>JBCCHO010000340.1:0-1456 GCA_039028715.1 Chlamydiota bacterium
GAGATGTTATTATCAAAAGTGATCGGATTTAACGAGCCATTGTTGGCTTGGATAATGGCGGTTTCTAGCTCGGACGCATTGGTGACGCCGAATAGCGAGCTCGAGGTGAGTAGGGTAAGGAGGGTAAGATAGAGGGGCTTTCTGTTGTAGCTCATCAAAAGACCTTAAGTAGGGTAAAGAGTTCTTCTGCTCACTATAAGTCATTTTAAATTTTTTTTTGCTAATACCTGTGAGTGCGACCTATAGATATTTATTTGAATTTTTCTTTTTCCCATGCTTGAAACGGAAAAATGGCCCCTACACTGAAAACTAAAAAAATTATTTATATAGCCTCTTCTCTGCTCAATGAAAAGAAGAGGTAAAAAAAAGGTGATACGGTATAGTTTAGGCTCAAGTTAAATGAGGCATTAATGAAGAAATTACCTATTGGGATACAAAGCATTGTCGAGATTCTTGAAGAGAAGCAACTTTATGTTGATAAAACATTACTCGCTAAACAGTTGATTGATGAGGGGAAGCACTATTTTTTATCGCGTCCTAGGAGGTTTGGTAAATCTCTATTCGTTAATACTTTGGAACATATTTTTAAAGGGAATAAAGAGCTTTTCAAGGGATGTCAGATATACGAGAGCAATTACGACTGGCAAGAGTATCCTGTTATCCATTTTGATTTTTCCCAAATTCTAAATAAAACCTCCAAGAAGCTGGAAACGGGTCTGGAAGAATCTCTACAAGATATAGCCGAATTCTATGGAATTTCTATTGCTGGCTCTTCAGTTCAGACTCAGTTAAAAAGGCTTATTGTTAATCTTGCAAAAAAAAATAAAGTGGTTGTTTTAATTGATGAATACGACAAACCGATCATCAACAACTTAAATAAGCTCGAAGTTGCGCAACAAAACCGCGATCTCATGCGTGATTTTTTTGGGGTGCTTAAAGGGCTTGACCAGTATCTCAAATTCACCTTTTTCACTGGCGTAAGTAAGTTTTCTCAGGTCTCAATCTTTTCAGGTCTCAACAATCTCACTGATATTACAATGAACCCCAAGTACGCAACGCTCATGGGATATACGGAAGAAGAAGTCAAAAGAGACTTTAAAGAATATGTTGAAGAGACCGCAAAAGAAAGAGGCCAAAAAGCTCCAAGCATTTTAAGCCAGCTTAGAAAGTGGTACAATGGGTATCGGTTCACAGAAGAAGCAACTTCCGTTTACAACCCCTATTCCACCCTCAGATTTTTAAGCGAACATAAACCTCAAAGTTACTGGTATGCTACAGGGACTCCTTCTTTCCTCATTGATCAAGTGAAAAAACATCCTCAATCTGTCGTTATGTTAAAGGGCTTAAAGGTTTCTAAAGCCATGCTTTCAGATATCAGTAAGCTCGACAGGATTGACTTGGCAGCCCTTATGTTTCAAACAGGCTACCTCACGATCAAAGATTACGCAGAAAAGCA
>JBCCHO010000341.1:0-1445 GCA_039028715.1 Chlamydiota bacterium
AATTTGGAGCATCTGTTTTCCGAGATTCCAAGGAGCTCTTTTGGAAATGGTTACAACCATTCCCTGCAAGATCTCCTTGAAATCTCGAAAAACATCTTGCTCAACTTTTTAGCAGAGCTTGTGAGAAATACGGGTTAGGGGTGAACTTGGGTGAAGAGCGAATTTATAACCCAAGTTGTGTCTGATGATGGCTCATCTAAAATTCTCTTTTCCACATGGATGAGGGAAAAGTGTTTGGCAAAGTCAATTAGCTAGCCCTAACGGAAGGTTTTTATCGTGTACAGAGCTTGTTGTAGAGTGGTGTGGCTTTTGGCGCTTTTTCAAGCGTTGGCTTGTTGTTTGGCGAGCTTTTTTTCTTTTCTGGCGATGTAGCCTTGCCTAAGCTCGGTTTGATACACGAGAAATAGGCCGATTGAGATGATTCCCGTTGATAAGAAGACAGTCCATGATAAAGGTTCACCGCGTAAAATCCAGTCGTTGATCGAGGCGAAAATAGGGCTTGAGAGACCGACCAGTGTCAGAAAGGTAACGGTAAACTTCTTAAGTAAATATCCGTAAAGGTTGTAGCAGAGAATATTAGAAATTAAGGTCATAAGAATGACCCCCTGAAAAAAGGGAAACAGCTTGCCGTCAGCAACAGGTATTGGTTGCCAGCTGTCAAAAATAAGTGAATGAGTGAGTGCAAGGGTCCCGCCGATGAGCATCGCATAGCCGTTGGCGCATAGCGATGAGATATCTTCTTTGACAACAGATCTAAGAAAAATCCAGCCGTAGGCGGCAAAGAAAACTGCGCCAATAACTGCGAGTTCAGGCCATGAAAAAAAAGTGAAAGCGCGTAAGACATCCTCAGACTCGTTTTTGGCGAGTAGAATTGGAAGGAGTCCACAAAATCCGACGATCATGCCGATCAATTTTTGGGCAGTCATTTTCTCATTAAAGTGGATGTAAGACAGGATTGCGGCAAAGAAGGGAGTGAGACTGTAGATCAAAGAGACTTTGGCTGGGGCTATGTAGCTAAGCCCCCAAAGTTCGAGTACATTTGTGAGGTAGACGCCCAAAAAAGCAAGGGCGCAAATCGACAGAAATGAGCGTTTATTGACTTTAAGCAAGCGGGGCCTTTTGATGGCGAGAAAGCCGATGAGCAAAACGCCTGCGAGTAGCATTCTCGAAGCTGTTAAAAAAACAGGCGGGCTACAGTCTAAGGCAATCCGACCGAGCGAGTAAATACTCGACCAAACGGCGTACATCGCAAAAATCAGGGCAATTCCCATACTGGCACTCGCATCAAGCTTCGATTAAAACTCAAGTTGTGTGGTATATAGTGCTTCCGGTTCAAACGCACCCAAGAAAACTGATTTAAAGCCTCTAGATCGTATTTTTTCTTCGTCGCCCATATTAAACTTAATATTGGCTAGAATAAAAAATGCAATCTAGAGAACTTTAAA
>JBCCHO010000342.1:0-1443 GCA_039028715.1 Chlamydiota bacterium
TATGAGACTATTCTCTGGCACAGCTCCCAACCTAAACAAATCTTTGAGTATGGAAATAGACAACAAATTCATAGAATCAGTAGCCGACAGGTGGCTACTAAAGGCTTGCCAAGACGAAGCACCAGTACAGGTGTTGGAGTATTTAGTCAAAGTCGGCGCAGACCCTAACTTCCTAGACTCGGAGGGCGTATCACCCCTTTGGGAGGCCTCGAGACACGCGAATTTGGAAGCGATGACGTTCCTGCTTGCCGCAGGGGCAGATCCTAATTTGGGCGGCTTTGAGGGTCAGAGTCCATTACATGGAGCAGTCACTTCGGACAAAAATACGATAGAAGCAATCAAGCTGCTTCTCCAACATGGAGCAAATCCAAATCTAAAGGAAATAGATGGGCTAACCCCCGAGCAGATCGCAAAAAAAGAAGAGAGAGAGGAAGTAGTGGCCTTTTTCCAAAATCTAAAAAAACAATCCTAACCCCAAAAAAAATCAATCATCATGGAAGACAAAACAAAAGAAATATTCGAAGCAGTCAAAGACAACAATATAGAGCTCGTGAAGCGCCTTCTTGGGGAGGGAGTTGATATAGAAGCTAAAAACGAGTTCGGACAAACCCCTTTGCACTACGCTGCAAGAAAAAACATCAAAAAAGTAGCCGAGCTCTTTATCGAACACGGAGCAGATGTTAATGCCAAAGACAAGTGGGGATGGACACCTTTGCACGACGCTGCGTATTATAACTATAAAGAAGTGATCGAGATCCTTATTCAGCATGGCGCGGATGTCAATGCCAAAGACGAGAAAGGACATACCCCTTTGCACATGGCAGTAGAATGGAACAGCAAAGAAGTAGCCGAGCTCTTAATCACCGCAGGTTTGGATGTCAATGCCAAAGACAAAGACGGATGGACACCTTTGCACCTCGCTGCAAAAAGAAACATCGAAGAAGTAGCCAAACTCTTAATCGCCGCAGGCGCAGATAAGAATGTAAAAACGATCTGGTTGTTTGGAAAAACTTCCTTAGATATAGCTAAAAAAGAAGGTCACAAAGAGATGATTGATTTTTTGGGAAGAGGATCTTCTGAGCTCAAAAACAAACCCTAACCCTCAAAAAAAAATATGGAAATAATTAGACACGCAAAAAAAGAAAAAGGCATTAAATTCGCCAACTTAAATAAAAATAATACCCTCGCCGAATACAAAGACATTGTGTACAACAAAAACAACTACAAAGTATGCGAAGTGATTGTGGAACAGGAGGTACATCTTACTCAAAAGGAGTTCGATGTAATATCAAATGAGTTGTTACGCGACAATCCTATTTGGAAGGGGATAGGAGGCAATGAGGATAGCAAAAGAATCACCACTAAAGTCGTTAATAAAGATACAAAGGAGGCTTTCTATGTTGATACGCAGGGGTATGGGTATGCGAGGTACGTAGGGATACA
>JBCCHO010000343.1:0-1443 GCA_039028715.1 Chlamydiota bacterium
AAGTTGAGCAAGATGTTTTTCGAGATTTCAAGGAGATCTTGCAGGGAATGGTTGTAACCATTTCCAAAAGAGCTCCTTGGAATCTCGGAAAACAGATGCTCCAAATTTTTCCAGAGCCTTGTGAGAAATGCGGGTTAGAGGAGTATAGTCTTGGTACTCTTGAAAGAAATTAACATAGGTGCAAATTGCTTTTGGATCGAACCCTTCTTTCTCTAGAGCCGCACAAATAGGAGCAAACATGGTAAATGCGGCCTCCTTATCACCAGCAGCTAACAAGAACATAGAATAACAAGCTAGTGGTGCCGAACTATCTTCTTGTTCAGACCAACTTTCCGCTACATTAATCGCTTCTTCCCAGTTTTCCTCAAGGATACAATCTCGCAAATCCATGAGTAAGTCAGTATTTTCGTACTCATATGAATATGAATTTAAAGGGGAGATACAGGCTGAAGCGAACAAAATAAATATAAAATATCTCATCAATAACCCGCCTTTATTAGCTCAATAACCCTTAAAAAAGCGATCAGAGCAACAACTAGGGCAAGAAATCCAACATACAGTTTTTTTATCGAAGTTTTATTGTGGCATGGAATAAGAATTCTTACAGACCAAGCAAGAGAGAAAGGAATAGCCGCTGTTAGAGCAATCCTCCCAAGAAAAATTAAAAATTTCAAAACATCGGGGTCTCTAAAGAAATTCATTTCACCCTCCAAACCCTGCTGGAGATCTAAAATAGTTAGGTATAAAAAAAAATTAAATAAAAAAAAGAGATGTATCCGTGATTCGTCACCAAAAAAGAAAATTTTGATTTCGTAAAGCAATCAGCTATGCTGGTTCGCATGAAACTAGCATCGCAAAATATAGATAACCTGGGCCTTGTCGTGGGTATGTGTGAAGAGATCGGTATTAAGCAGATCATTGACCATGCTTGTGGAGAGCCAGCAAAGAACAAGCATCTTACCTTTGGACAAGCTGTTGGTCGTAGCTGGAACAAAAAGGATCGTCCCTTACACCTATTACATGCTTGGAGCACTGAATATGGGATATGTCTCGGGCAAATATCTGTCGATGAAAAGTCAAATGAAATCACGGCTTTTCCAGCACTTATAGAGACTTTAAATCTTAAGAAAACGATTATCACAACAGATGCATTGAATACTCAAAAAAAATCGGCAAAGGCCATTATTGATAATGAAGCCGACTACATATTGCCGATCAAGGAAAATCACAAAGGTTTATATGATGACATTCAACTACTGTTTCAAGAAGCCGATGAAAAAGAATTTCGAGGAATTGACAGCGCTCAAAATAGTTCTCTGGAAAAATCTGCAGGCAGAGTTGAAGAGCGTCTTTATGACTTAATTGATATTGATGAACTCTCTGCACAAAAAGAATGGGTTGGTAGTCGCAGTGTAGGCAGAGTCACTAGAAGAAGGACAAAAA
>JBCCHO010000344.1:0-1384 GCA_039028715.1 Chlamydiota bacterium
GATAAGATGTTTAATAAAGATAGTTCTAAGATGGCAATGGGGCGATTGGAAAGCAAGCTCGATCTTTTAGAAGCAGAGCTTTTTTATGTCGATCACTTATTGCGTCGAGTCGGATTTCCAGCTGGTATCGAGACGCTAAAAGCCGCAGCTGAAGAGCTTCTAGTAGAACAGCAGGGAACTTGCGAAAGCCACTAAATCATCGGTGGCTCGATCTGACAACGCGTTAAAGGCGGACTAAAAATCCGCCTTTTTTTAAACCCAAGTTATGCGGGATATCAAGCGCGACAGCGATGAAGAAAGCAGAAGCCCGTGTCTTTAATTTTTTGATTTGACACGCGTTTATTTCCAGAATGCGGCCCGACTTGGGTAGGATCCCACTCGATAGCTGGAAGACCCATTTGCTGGAGAATCGGGCTGTAAAGCTCACGGCGTGTGGGGTGATCATCACCGCAGATATTGTAGATTCCCGTTAGATGATGCTCAATGACCCAGTCGATAGCGCGGACAATGTCTTCTTGATGCGCTAAGTTACAAAAGGTATCGCCGCTTCCAGAAGCGCGCTTGCCGGCTAGGTAGCGCGCCCGTTGCGTTAACTCTCGTCCAGGGCCGAAAATTCCCCCAAGACGTAGCACAGTTGGTGCGATATGTTTCGGAAGGTGACTTAGGTAGATCTCTTCTGTTCGACAGAGAACCTTGCCATTTTCCCCGATAGGAGATAGAGTCGAATCTTCTGCGACCCAGTTGCCATTGCGGCAACCATAAACCGATGTTGCACTCGTATAGACAAGCTGAGTGACAGTTGGGCAAGAAGGCAAAACACCAGATAAGGCGCTTGCCGTATCCAGGTAGGTCGCTTGATAGCTTTCTCGGTTGCTAGGAGCAACGCAGATGACAATCCGATCTGCTTCTGCGAGCAGCTCTTGCAAAGCTGCTCGGTCACTTCCGCGCAGTTGTTTTGCCTCAGGAGTAATCGCTGCCAATTTTTGTTGATGCTCTCGGCTGCGCGTCGTTGCAATCACGTGTTGTTGACAGCTTTTCCAGTGTTTTAGTAGGGCGGTGCCGATATAGCCACAGCCTAAAATGACATGATTCACTATGAATACACCTCTGAATTTTCACCTACACTTTATTCAAACTCAAGTTGTGTGAAAATTCAACTGTTGGGCAGGTAAAAAAACAGAAAATTTATCTGAGCAACTATACTCCTTCCGGCTCAAAAGCGCCCAAAAGCAAACTGAATTTAAAGTTCTCTAGATTGCATTTTTTATTCTAGCCAATATTAAGTTTAATATGGGCGACGAAGAAAAAATACGATCTAGAGAGGCTCTTGCAAAAATAGTGACCAAAAACGGGTCATAATTTTTTTAAAACCAAAGAAAAAAAA
>JBCCHO010000345.1:0-1336 GCA_039028715.1 Chlamydiota bacterium
GCTTTTGTTAGCATCCCTTTAGCAGAAAGGTGTTTTTTCTCAATTGAATGCACTCCCATAGCTCTTCTCCCAGTATTTGCGAAAAAATAGTTGAAAAAACAGTCTATCTCATTGCGAAAATTTATTTAACGGGAATTGCTGGATTTTTTTAGAGAAGACACGCGAGCATTCTCATTTCGTGGCATCGATTTAGAAACCCAAGCCCGCGTCTGGTGATAGCTTATCTAAAATTCTCTTTTCTTACCTACCAGAGGCTTGAATTTTCAGTTTGCTTTATTCAAGTATGCTAAAAGTTCAAGCCTCTGGTAGGTAAAAACAGAAAATTGATTTGAGCAATCATCAGGCGCGGGCTTGGGTTAGAAGTATCTCCTCGGGGGTTGGGGGTCATTGGTCTAAGTAGGTATTGAGCCGATTGATCCAACCTGGAAGCCAATGAGCCTCGGCATTTTTTTCCGGCGGTGCGTGCTCAACGCGTGCTCGAAGCACTTTTTCACCGGCTTCAACAAAGTCATTGACGATAGGCCGCGCTGCCATTTGCTGTAAAACTTGAAGCAGTCCCCAGCGGTGCCCCTGATAAGACTCTTCGGATGAAAGGCCGCTTCCCTTGAAGTTAAGATAATCGATCAGTGCATAAAGGCCATTTGGTGCGGAAATCAGCTGATGAATCAAAAACGAAATTTTAGCCCGCTCTTCTTCTGGCAAACAAGTGCAAATTTCGGAAAGAACGGTCTCTAGCCGCTTAATCATAAACTGTGCTTGCAGGTCTCGGTAATCGAAGAGAAGCTGGCGAAGATCTCTCATTTGGGGGCTATGAATATCGCGGTAAAAGTCTTCTCTCGATTTCCACGGACAGCCTTCAGTTTTGTCAAGCCAAGAGGGCAGCACGGCGCCTTGGCTTTTGAAAAAAGAGAGCAGCTGAGGGAATGTTTGCTCAAAGCAATCTTCGACTCCTTCTGGATACCAGATAAAATGTCCAATTCCCATTGAAGGAAACTTTTCCCCCTTATTCCAATGAGTCAGTCCCGATACACTTTCATTGCATTCGTTTTTCCAGATTTTTTGAGCAATCAGCGCTGCTGTTTGAGGGGCCACTTCAAGAGAAACAAGCGGCTTTAAATAGAAAACAACAACAAACAAGAATAAATAGACTAAACGGATCATGGTCATTTTGCCCTGTTTAGCCCGCATTTCTCACAAGGCTCTGGAAAAATTTGGAGCCTTTGTTTTCCGAGTATTCCAAGGAGCTCTTTTGGAAATGGTTACAACCATTCCCTGCAAGATCTCAATTAGAAATCTCGAAAAACATCTTGCTTAAGCTTTTTAGCAGAGCTTGTGA
>JBCCHO010000346.1:0-1334 GCA_039028715.1 Chlamydiota bacterium
AAAAAGCGGCCCCTTATATTGAAAAATATATCACAATACTGGGAAAAGATACAAGGCGGTCTTTTTCCTTTCTTAAGAGGTTTTTGCAAAAACCGGTTCTCAAGGACAAAAGCGCGAATTTCACTCGAAATGGAATTTTGCGGAGAGCTTCTTTCACTTCTAGATTTTTTCTTTTTCCTAAAAAATACCGCTAATCCCGAATTACGCAATTACCTCTCTGGTAGGTAAAAAAAACAGAAAATTTATCTGAGCAATCATCAGACACAACGTGGGTTTCTAATAAAACAGCCCTGGAGCTCCATCTAAATTCCCTTGAAACTGTAATCTCACGCATGTTATAAGAAAAACTTCTTATTACCTGTGAGTGCGACCTATGGATGTTGATTTGAATCTTTCTTTTCCCCATGCTTGAAACGGAAAAATGGCCCCTACTTTATCCAAGTATGTGCCCATTTTTCCGTTTCAAGCATGAAAAAAATTGAAAATCCCTCTGAATACCCATAGGTCGCACTCACAGATATTAACCAACGCGCGGAGCTTTCCATGTTTTATCCTAAGCTGTGCTTTATCCTGACTATTCTAGTTAGCCCCATTTTTTCTAATGAACCTCTACCCCACCCTTACAACCAAGTTTCCTTACTACCAGAACTTCAACACGGATGGTTTTGCAACCAGCCTCAGCTAGAGAAGCTGTTTTCCGAATATCACATCACAAATGTGATTGAACTCGGTAGCTGGTTAGGATTATCGACCATTTACCTCGCAGAAAAGCTTCCTGAAGATGGAACGCTTTACGCTGTTGATCATTGGGAAGGAAGTATCGAGCACAAGAACGACCCTGAATGGAAAAAATTTCTTCCTACTCTATACGACCAGTTTTTATCTAATGTGATTCACCGCCAGCTCACACACAAAATTGTCCCTATCAGAATGAATACCAAGTTGGCAGCCTCTAAACTCGATACACACGCCGATCTCATCTATGTCGATGCCTCTCATGAGCAAGCAGATGTCTATTGCGATCTCAATCTTTACTATCCAAAACTCAGTGACAAAGGCATTTTATGTGGTGATGATTGGTCATGGGAATCTGTAAGAAAAGCCGTATTGCGATTTGCAAAAGAAAAAAACCTGACTGTAACTGCAGAAGGTAACTTTTGGTTTTTCAAGCCAAGAGACCCCGATCCAGGGTAATAGTGCTTCCGGTTCAAAAGCGCCCAAAAGCAAACTGAATTTAAAGTTCTCTAGATTGCATTTTTTATTCTAGCCAATATTAAGTTTAATATGGGCGACGAAGAAAAAATACGATCTAGAGGCTTTAAATCAGTTTTCTT
>JBCCHO010000347.1:0-1332 GCA_039028715.1 Chlamydiota bacterium
AAGAGAAGGGCGAAGATCACAGCGTTGCTGTGCACACGATTGTATTAAAAAGCGGTCGTTTATCAGACAAACAACAAACCGATCTATTTGCCGGCTTCAAGCCTGATGAGATGCAGCTTGCCCGTGAAGCATTGACCACGCTAAGTGTGTTTGCATTGGATGATATGCCTAACAAGCAGCTGCACGATGGTTCTGTCACCAGCATCGTATGCATGCTTATCAATCATCAACGGGGAAGACTAATTTTACCGTCTTTGGACAAGCTGTGGGACAATTTCAAATCTCTGAAAGAGAGCCCACAAGGGCAGGAATTCGCTGAGACGGTATTGACTTATGCATTTTTAGCCGGTCGAGAAAATGAGAAACGTGGTATAATAGAAAAGATAGGAAAGCATCTTGGTGAGCAAGAGGAGGGTAATGCTATGACTGTGGCGAGTGCACTAAAACGAGAGGGGCGGCAGGAAGGCGAAAAGCTTGGAATGCAGAAAGGCAAAAAAGAGGGGCTAGAAACAGCCGCCGTAGGCATGTTAAACAAAGGCATAACAACCAAAGATGTTATAGAGATTACTCACCTATCCCCAAAGCGTATTGCGCAACTGAAAGCCGAACTTAAACGCCAAACAGGTAGCAGCGGCTAACAACGCGTTGCAAACTGAGCGGGGGTAGGGATCGGGAAGGGAGTTTTACACCGACCATTCCTGCCCGCACTGTCAGGTAAACTGTATAAATAGAAGAATCATTGCATTATCCGGTCTCGTGAATATTTCCGTGCCACGATAGAAGTAGTGACGGAAGAAGCAGTCAAGAAATATAGAGTAAAAGGGAATAAAATCACAATGCCACGCAAAAAATCGACACCGTCGCGCTGCACTGCGGACACTATCAAACCCATCTATCGGAGGGACCGTTTTTTTAGAGCCGTCTGTACAATGCTCGGCATTCACAAAGAGCTCGTGCGTCGCTATTTGCCAAAAAAGTTCTTGGTTAAGATTGATGTCGATAAAGCGCGTGTCATCAGCCCCGTGAGCGTCGACAAACACCTGCGCGAGCGCTTGGCCGACCTGGTGCTAGAGATCCCCTTCAAAAGTGGCAGCGGCACATTTTGTGTCTGTATTGAGCAGCAAACAACTGGCTCCTTTTCACCACAGCGCGCAATGGAATATGAGCAGCGCGCGATCAAAGCTATCAAAAAAGAGAAGGGCGAAGATCACAGCGTTGCTGTGCACACGATTGTATTAAAAAGCGGTCGTTTATCAGACAAACAACAAACCGATCTATTTGCCGGCTTCAAGCCTGATGAGATGCAGCTTGCCCGTGAAGCATTGACCACGC
>JBCCHO010000348.1:0-1328 GCA_039028715.1 Chlamydiota bacterium
AAAAGAAAGTGCGGACGAGATAGACTGTGGACGTCCGCTTATTACGTAGGAACTGCGGGTGAAGTGTCCTCAGAAACTATCATTCGCTACATTACAGAATGTCAAGGGGAATAGGGGCACGCTTTCATCTCAATCCCCTAAAGGAGATGAGGATTCCCGCGTGTCCTCTCTAAATTTTTTCTTTTTCCTAAAGAATACCGCTAATCCCAAATTACGCAATTACCTCTACAAGGGGTGAACTTGGGCTAGAAGTTTCAACGTCACTTTGGTCCTTCTTGCAGGATTCAGGGGGTGAGAAGTTTCCCCAATGCGAGAAAACTTTCTTTGAGTTCCCGGTTACTTTCTTTGTCCAGCGCTCCGTTGCTGTGCAGCCATTGAATATAGCCAGAGGGAACTTCCTGCAGCGGTTTTCCTCGGTGCTTGCCAAAGGGCATTTGGCGTAGCACCCGCTTTTCTGCAGCTAATTGAAGCACCATTTCTAAACTCAAATCGTCAGTGAGTTCGAGAAATACTTTATGAAGAATGATGACGTCATCTAAAGCTCGGTGGGCTTGGTTAGCTGGGATGCCAAAATATTCTCGAAGGTGCTGTAGCGAATGGCGTGGCAAATCGGGGCGGTACTTGCGCGCCCATTTAAGCGAGTCGATGTATAGCCAGGAAGGAACAGAAAGAGCGTTGCGCTTAAACTCAGCTTCGATAAACAAGCGGTCAAATGCGTCATTGTTATGAGCAATTAAGACAACCTCTCCTTCGCAGAAAGACATAAACTGCTTAGCGACTTCAGCAAAGGAAGGAGCATCTTTGACCATATCATCGGTGATTTTGTGAATGGCTGTGGCCTCTTTTGGAATGGGGCAACCTGGATGAATTAAATGGGAAAATGTTTGATCTCGAGTCGGATCATAGGCGCCGATTTCAATGACTCTATCTTGGTCGCTGCGCACTCCAGTTGTTTCTGTATCGTAAAAAATTGCTCGCTTTGCCATCGTTTTTTTTCTCCTTAGATATGTTCTTGCAATGCAGGATAATGAAAGCAATCAGATCATTTTGCAACAAGTTTTTCAAGCGGTGCTTGAGTTTAAACCCAAGTTGTGTGGCATAATTACTCATCTAAAATTCTCTTTTCCCACCTATCTGAGGCTTGAATTTTCACCTACTTTATTCAAGTATGCTGAAAATCCAACTCTAGAGAGGCTCCTCGCGCAAAATTCCATTTCGAGTGAAATTCGCGCTTTTGTCCTTGATGGAGAAAAAGCAGCACTCGACCCGCTCGACGTCCAACATGACACCAAATCTTACTACTGTACCTCCTCTTGCTAGTCATTCAC
>JBCCHO010000349.1:0-1300 GCA_039028715.1 Chlamydiota bacterium
CGACTTTGCAATCGAGTTACGAAAACCCAGCGTTGCGTTTTCTACCGAGAGACACATCATTTTGAAGCTCATCTCTTGCTCTAGCCTCCTGTTCAAAGATCATTGTTCCTTTTGTAACTCTATCGAGGCTATGAATGAATTTCCCCGCTTAGCATGCGCGGGGTAATTTGGGACAGCGAAGAGATGCAAGCGGCATTATCAACATCCACTTAGCACGCTGTCGGATCACGCAGCCTGCAAGACGGCGGCTTTGCAAGACGGCCGCGTGTCAAATAATGTGTTGTCACCTTACACACCGCAGCATCGCATTACAACTTGGCGTTGAATTGGCAAGTCGCTGTGAAATTGCTCTGCAAGGGACGAACGCGGCGATCGTTTTCACCGTTGTTGTCGAAAGTTTTGGTCGCTGTATCTCGGCAAATAGTGCACCCTGCTCTTCATGATTGATGTGACTGTAAAGCTCTAACTTGCGTTCGATGGAAAACCGATTTTGTTTGTACGGATGTGTTTCCTCACTTGCGAACAAGGTCAGTTTTGTATGCTCACTGCTGTGTCGCTTGCAGCGTCGTGGTGTCTCGACGGCCGGTCATAAATTGTTCATATTCAGGGTTTTAATAAAGATTACAAACTGAAAACCACACCAACATTCTGACTAATGCTTGCTGGTTTACCTGCGAACTTTCAGCTGAATTCAAAGCTGAACTTGACATCGAATTCTTGCTGTCCCAACTTACCCCGCAATGTCCCAACTTACCCCCATCGAGCAAGCGATACATTTTTGCTTGGTACTTTTAGATACTTCGTGGAATATCTATGAAGTGTTTGTCCTTTTGAATTGAAGCAATGACCTTTCTTATGATATCAGTTTTATTAATTTTGACAAACGCTAGACGAAGTTATCACGGAAAAACTGAAAAGTGTCCCAAATTACCCCGCTCTCCCCTAGGGCCTACGAAATTCAGTGCTTTCAGTTGCAACTTGTTCACCAATTTATTATTTCAGCAGATCTTGAAGCTAGACAGTTTTCACAACAGTGCTACGCTTGCTTTTAAACTGCATTTTCCTTGAAATACGAGAGAGTTGAAGTGTGCGAGTGTGAGCGCTTCGGTTCTCAAAACAACAACAACTGTCCCGATTGCAACTAAAGTCGTGTGAGCCGATCGTTTGGAATCTTGCATCTTGGGCGCTCAAATAAACAAAGAAGTGCCTATTAAGCTTATCAAAGAGAAAATACTATTAGGGTAAAGCAGCCTCCACCAAAATCGATGATTAACTGCTCTTGCCATTTCTTGTATTTCAC
>JBCCHO010000350.1:0-1296 GCA_039028715.1 Chlamydiota bacterium
AAAAGTTGAGCAAGATGTTTTTCGAGATTTCAAGGAGATCTTGCAGGGAATGGTTGTAACCATTTCCAAAAGAGCTCCTTGGAATCTCGGAAAACAGATGCTCCAAATTTTTCCAGAGCCTTGTGAGAAATGCGGGTTAGCGAGCTTGTAGATCGTAGAGCGCCCTATTCCCATTTCACTCATTATTTTTTTGGCGCTTGCTCCTGACTTGAAAAGCTCTTTAAATTGATTTCGATCGATCGACCGTTTTCTTCCGAACTTCACTCCCCTATTTTTTGCTTCTAGCCGACCCTCGTTCGTTCGCTCGAGAATACGACTTCGTTCGGCTTCAGCAACAGCGACAAGGATGGTGACAACCATTTTCCCCATCGACCCTTCCGTGCTGATTCCGTCGTCCAAGAACCGAACCCCAACCCCCAACTGGTCGAACTCTTTAATGAGTTGTACCATATCGGCGGTGTCACGCCCCAGTCTATCGAGCTTTGTGACAAAAATGACATCGCCCTTCTCAACTTTGAGGAGAAGAAGCTGCAAACCTTTCCTTGCGATATTTGCACCAGTACTTTTGTCTGAAAAAATACGATGAGGCTCCACACATGCTTTTTTCAGCGCTTCAATTTGCAGGTCTAGCGACTGCTGGCTTGTCGAAACCCGCGCGTATCCGAAATATCTACCCAAAAATGTCTCCGAAATCGATTTTAAGACTAAAAGGTCTACAAATATACCAAAATCGATTTTTTAGACAGGGATTTTCTCTTTTTGTGTCACTCAGAGAAAACAATCGTTTTTGCTAACATTTTTGAGACGGTAAAATAATACGAGAGCTTCATAGAAAGCAAAAAAATCGCGGGGCGATTTTTGCCTGTCTCATCAAACGACCGTTTTCTTAACACGGGAAATCAGAATAAATTTTTGCCGGTTCTTCTAGAATGGATAAAATATCAATAGCGCAAAAGACTTTATCTCGCTTGTTGCCACCAACTTTGTGAATGATATTTTCTCTAATCAGCTTTTGAACTCCACGCTCAGCAGTGCTATAGGCAATATCAAGTTCTTCTGCGATTTTTTTAATTGTTAAATACGGATTTACAGCAAATTGTTCTACAATATCCATAGCTACATGAGAAGCGTTGCTTGCAACCTGCAACTTCCATTTAGGGGTATTTTGCCCAACCCCAAATAAGGTAAAATTCAGATCTCATCATATCAGTTATACACTTTGAGTCCGGCGATATTGCTTCAAGTTAAGCCTCTTACGTTAAGCAATAAACATCTGCGCAGCAGCGATAAAAGGTG
>JBCCHO010000351.1:0-1254 GCA_039028715.1 Chlamydiota bacterium
AAAATTTGGAGCATCTGTTTTCCGAGATTCCAAGGAGCTCTTTTGGAAATGGTTACAACCATTCCCTGCAAGATCTCCTTGAAATCTCGAAAAACATCTTGCTCAACTTTTTAGCAGAGCTTGTGAGAAATACGGGCTAGTCCTGCTATCCAAAAGCTTAAAAGAGCAGATATTCGTATATTCGGAACTGCAACCACCCCTGAAGAAGCCCAAACGCTCGAGGCAATAGGGGTAGATGCTATCGTATGTCAAGGCCAAGAAGCTGGTGGACATCGCGGTGGCTTTTCTTCTGATGATCCACTGTACTCACTACTTCCTCTGCTCATGTTAGCAAAGCAACGAGTAAAAGTTCCTTTGATTGCAGCAGGCGGCATTATGGATGGGCGCTCAGTAAAGGTTGCATTATTGGCCGGAGCAAAGGCGGTGCAGCTCGGAACCGCTTTCATTACAGTATCAGAAAGTGGAGCTCATCAAACATATAAAGAATGCTTATTAAAGAGCGAGGAACCTACAAAGCTGACTAAAGCGTTCACGGGGAAAAGTGCTCGGGGAATCATTAATGACTTTATGTTTAAATTCGGTCATTGCTCTCTCCCTCAGTATCCAATTCAGCACTTTCTTACTAAAAAAATTCGATCTCTAGCTGCCCAGTGCAATCGCCCAGATCTCATGTCTTTATGGGCGGGGCAAAGCTATCCCTTATGCCAGTCTATTTCGGCTACAGAGTTAATTACCCAAATTGCTGAAGATTTAACTCTGTGATTGCGCTCTAATCTCAGCTCTCTAAACCCAAGTTCGTTTCTTGTAGTGTCGAATTTTTAAATTTCATTGATTATCAACTACTTACAGTTTTTAGGATAGGGTTCATGCGGGCCTTGTTCGCTTTTTCGCACACTTTGCTCCCTGCATTTTTACAGGTAAAATCATCGCGAAAGGCGTGTTAAAGTGGTCGAAAATTCCCAAGGAGAAGTGAACAAAGCCTTCATGCGACCCATTCTGAAAACTGTAAGTTATTTATAATCAATGAGGCGATAAAAATTAGACACTACAAGGGGTGAGCTTGGGTAAAGGAAGAAAGTAGTGGTTCAGGTTTTTCTTTTTGCCATCCCCTTCAATGAACCTATCCGTAAATGAAAATGTTTTTGGTTTTTACCAGGTTTCTAGCAAATTTTTGGAAGCTGATTTGTACACATTGTCCATGAGACAAGGGTAACAAATCAGCTTCCAGAAAGATGCAGAAAGAGTGAAAAGCAA
>JBCCHO010000352.1:0-1239 GCA_039028715.1 Chlamydiota bacterium
GCTGTTGAAGATCGGGATTTATTACCTGTGAGTGCGACCTATGGGTATTTAGAGGGATTTTCAATTTTTTTCATGCTTGAAACGAAAAAATAGGCACATACTTGGATAAAGTAGGGGCCATTTTTCCGTTTCAAGTATGAAAAAAATTGAAAATCCCTCTAAATACCCATAGGTCGCACTCACAGGTAATAAATCCCGATCTTCAACAGCCTCTTGGGGTGAAGAAGCGCTGCGGTCTCCTGAATTTGACACGAAAGAACCTATTTATACTGCAATTGAAGCTTGCTGTGCTGCTAAAAAAGTGCGTGATGACACAGAACAAGCAGAGTTTTTAACAATCGTTGTTCGCGCTGCGCTTAATCAGGGAAATTTCTTTCAAGCTTACTGTGCTGCCGAACAGGTGCGTGATGACACAGAACGAGCAAAGCTTTTATAAATCTGCATTAGGGCTAAAACAGGGCTTTCTGATTAAGAAAGATTCAACGTTTTCTCAAAACTATTGTTGTTTAGAGGATTCCCGCAAAAATCGCTTTCGAAGGGAAGTTCCAAGTTTTTGTATCCGCTCCACCGCGTTTTTCTCCAGCATGGCTTGCAAATTTGCTCAAGGGATACACGTCGCGAATGCTTCGAGAAAAATTCTTATTTCTCAAAAAGTGTGGAAAAGATAGACTTTGAACCCAAGTTGTGCTGATGATGGCTCATCTAAAATTTTCTTTTTCCACCTGTTTAACGGCTCGAATTTTCACCTGCTTTATTCAAGTATGCTAAAAATTTGAGCCGTTAAACAGGTAAAAAACAGAAAATTGATCTGAACCATCATAAGACTTGAGTTTTGAACATCCGCTTATTGCGTAGGAACTGCGGGTGAAGTGCCTTCAGAAACAATCATTCGATATATCTCAGATTGTCAAGGGAAGTAGAGAGGGCACACTTTCATCGTAAGTCCCCTAAACGGGATGGGGATTCCCGTGTATCCGCTTTAAAACCCAATTTAGATTTGTTTCAACCTCATGTTGAAAAAGTTTATTTAATTTTAATAGGGAATATTATTTTAAAGTTGACTCTTTTTTTGTTTTATTGTAAACTATTATCAATCTATTTTTAAAAAAATTGGAGCTTAAAATGAGTGTAGAAGGTATTTCAGGAACGGGTGAGCAATACCCTGATGTTGGTAGCCCAACTGAGCCTCTTAAACCTATTGAAGAAGGTGTAAACAAGGCCTCTAAGGATCATTTTCCA
>JBCCHO010000353.1:0-1238 GCA_039028715.1 Chlamydiota bacterium
AAGCCAACCTTAGTGATCGGGGTTAATTTCAGCTGTGAGTCTCGTAATATATCTGACTGGAAAGGGATGGTTTTTTCTCCAAAAGGAGATCTCATTCAAGGGTTCTGGTGCAAATAGGGATCTCATTGACAAAATCGCCCTCTGACACCCTATTTTGCCCTCTTTATCAAGCTGTTGCTCCAATAGGTTGTCTATAAACTTTTTCTGAGCTAAAAAGTCTTTTTCTCCAACCTCATCAACTTGATTTTTATGCAGCATATGCATCGATTCATATCCATAAATTGTGGCTTGTGCAGTTTCAAATTTTTGGAACCAGCAGCTACAACGAATTTTCCTCTTAGAGAACCTGTGGTCTTGCTCAATTTGGATTTAAAGCTCCATTTAGTGATTAACGAAAAAGGAGAAATCATCTCCTGGATAATCACTCGAGGCAATACAAGTGACGTAAAACCGGTGGAACACCTAACATCAGATTTAAAAGGCAAACTGATTGGAGATAAGGGATATATCTCAAAAAATCTATCAGAAAAGTTGCTAGCAAGAGGGGTTCAAAGCCCTTTTATGGGCGAGAGTACGGCTTAACCGACAAGTAGAGACCTCCCGTGTTCACTAGCTTCCTTTAAGGATTCTGTCTTACAACATCTATAGCCTCGACAAACTTTATGTTCTCTAAATCAGATAAAAGGAACTACCTATCTCTACGTCAAGCAGAAATGATTTCTGTAAAATCCAGTTTAACTCAAAGTCTTATTACCTGTGAGTGCGACCTATGAATATTTAACGGAATAATTCACATAAATATCCATAGGTCGCACTCACAGGTTTTAATAAAAAGATTTGCGTTAAAGCCGACTGTGATCCTACAATTGGGTCTTAAAACAAAAAGGACTCCCCGAAGGGAGTCCAGTGCCGACTAAGAGGTATCAACTCTTAGCCGACGCGAACCCAAGGAGAAAATTTGCTAGAACCACTCCCTGGATTCGAGAAAATCTTTTTTTCGTATCCCCGCATTATCTTCTGCTTTTTTGCTAGCAAAGCGACTTCGCGCTTTGTCGTCTCTTATTATTCCATTGATTCCCATCAAAAAGAGCATAAGCTAAGCAAGGGAGATGAAAGCGTCCTTTACCATGTAGTTTTTGGTAAAGGGCGTTTTCTTTATTTCCCGTTTTCTTCTTGGTCTTATTCACCCAAACTGAGAAGAAGCTGTGGTTTTAAAAACTTTACCAAATTCTGAGAAA
>JBCCHO010000354.1:0-1233 GCA_039028715.1 Chlamydiota bacterium
CAATCTTAAAAATGTTGCCATCGCCACGCAAAACCGCGATTTGATGAGAGATTTTTTCGGAACGCTAAAAAGTCTCGACCAATACTTAAAGTTTACGTTTGTAACAGGGGTGAGTAAGTTTTCACAAGTTTCTCTTTTCTCAGGTCCTAATAACTTGACCGACATTACAATGAACCCCAAATACGCCGCCATGATGGGGTATACTGAAGACGAATTAGTTCAAGGGTTTTCCCAGCACATAAAGGCAGTAGCCAAGGATAGAAGCGAGCAGGAAGAGAAAATTTTAACAGAAATTCGCGACTGGTATAACGGCTATCGCTTTTCTGAAAAGGAATTATCCGTCTACAACCCCTACTCAACCCTTCGGTTTTTGGGTGAGAAGAAAGCAGAAAGCTACTGGTACAGTACGGGAACACCCTCTTTTCTTGTCGATGAAGTGAAAAAGCATCCTAGAGCTGTCATCCCTCTAAAAGGCGCGAGAGCTTTGAAAAGCACGCTTTCCGATATCAGCAAAATAGATCGCATCAGCTTACCCGCTTTAATGTTTCAAACGGGCTACTTGACCATTTGCGATTATTCTAAGGAGGACAAGGTTTATTCGCTCGATTTTCCCAATGAGGAAGTGCGTCAAGCCTTCTTTGATTCCCTTCTTGAGGAGTTTACAGAAATCAACCCCGTGGAAGTTATAGATGAGGCAAAAGAGGTAAGGCAGCTGCTTGAAAGCTATGATTTAAAGGGCTTTGTAGCCAAAATCAACAGCCATTTTGCAAAAATCGCCTACCAAGTGTTTGCTAAAGCCCATGAAGGCTTTTATCAAGCTGTTTTCTTCACATTCTTAGAAAAATCGGGCATTGCGACAATCACAGAAATGGCGACGAATATAGGGAGAATTGATCTTGTTTCCGAGACTGAAAACAAAGTCTTTATTTTTGAGCTAAAAGTCGATAAAGAACCGGAAAATGCGCTTATTCAAGCCGAAGCCAAAAAATATCGAGAGCGGTTTTCTGAGTCGGGAAAACAGATCTTAGTCATGGGGATTAACTTCAATTCGACATCTCGCAATATCGCTGACTGGAAGGGAGAAGTTTTTTTTCCAGATGGAACGCTCACCCAGCAGCTTTCTCCCTGAAAATCCCTTGAATCATTACAGGAGCTTTGTGAAGCACTAATCACAGATACGGCTCTTGCGTCAGCAGATGTAAAGGTAGGGTTTTTTACCTGAAAAGAAAAAAA
>JBCCHO010000355.1:0-1227 GCA_039028715.1 Chlamydiota bacterium
AAAAGTTGCATCGTGACATACTCCCACCACTAAAAAGGATACCCAATTTTGGATGGGGGCTTCTTGCGACCTAATGAGCCAGTCAAACTCATCCTTTCGCTATAGCACCTACGTTGACAGATATAGCTATAGAGGCTCTCTTTATACAAACACGCTGTCCGCATGCATCAGCTGGGCCCAAGGAAAAAACAATTTTTTATTTTCAAAGAAAATGGAGGCTATCCATCGCCACCCAAGCGATCTTTGATCCCTAGAGATGGAGAATTTCGCCCAGATTCGCTAAACTTGCTCTTTAGTCTCCTTTCTTCCTGGGCGCTTCAAGTTGTTCTTGCGGGAGTGTTTCCCATTTTCTGTCTAGCTCGATTAAGGGTTAGTTTTAGAGGCATCCGCTACCCAAATTTCTTTCGTAAAAGTATTTAGAAATGGGCATAGCATTCCCTTACTTTGTGATGATTCAAAGGAGGATTTATGGAGGACATAACTTTCTCAACTGCAACAACCACCATCTGAAGATGGTGGGTTCAGTATAGGGACTGGAAATCCCTATTTAATCTCTAAAGAGATTTTTATTTCATGCACACCCCACTTCTTATCGATAAATATTCAAGGATAGGGCAAAGTGTTTCAACTCCTTGGAGATTTTTCACGGAACGTTCGCTTCGCTTGTTCGAAATGACAAGACAGAGTTGCGCGCTACGCGCGCGGTGTAAGAAAAACGGAACCTAAATAAACTAAGACGCAAAAAAGAAGGACTGAAGCCTCTCTCATCTGGAAGATGAGGGATTGAAACCATTTAGAGGACTTTAAACGCAAAAATTTACTTTTTCATCCTTTTTGGTGAGCAGGAGCTGCTCATGGTTGTTTAATGCGAAATTGTTGAGCAAGCAAGCCCCAGTTACTGATAGGGTTTTTCCATTTTTCTGAAATCTTTTGAATAGCTATAAGTTACCGAAACCTAACATGGTTCTTTCTTCATGATGAGGTCTACTTAAAAAATTTAAATTAAGGTTAAGTTTTTTAGCTAGACAGAAAATTTAAAATACTCTCCCTTTGTCACAAAAACCCTATCTTTAGTAGGACAACTAAAAACTGAACTTTTAAACCCTCCTGACCATGTTAAAGAGCTTAATTATATCCTTACTTTTGATTTTTCCTCGTTATTTTGATGCAGGTTCTCCTTCCCCTACTCTTAATGAACCTCCCGAAGTAGTTGAGCAAATCGAACCA
>JBCCHO010000356.1:0-1219 GCA_039028715.1 Chlamydiota bacterium
ATCTATGTATCTCTAAAGGATGATTATGGCAAAACAGCCCTTGAGTATGCACGTCAACATAGACATCAAGACGCTATTACCTGCCTAAATATCCTTTATCAAGGAAGAAAAATAGTTGAAAGAAAACCCTTGGATGAAGAAACTAAAAAACAGTGGTGGAAGGCTGTAGAAAATGGATACGAGAATACTGTGAAGCACATCCTAGCGCATTACAACGTTGATGTCAATGCCAAAATGGGTGGATGGCCCCCTTTGCACTACGCTGCATTTTATAACAGCAAAGAAGTAGCCAAAATCCTTCTCCAGCATGGCGCGGATGTCAATGCCAAAAACGAGGACGGAGAAACCCCTTTGCACTACGCTGCATTTTATAACAACAAAGAGGTAGCCGATCTCTTAATTAATGCAGGCGCGGATAAGAATATAAAAGACAATGACAACCAAACGCCCCTAGATTTAGCTAGAAAAGAAGGTCACAAAGAGATGATTGATTTGCTGGAATCTAAAAATATTTTATAAATCATTTTCATGACAATTGCTATTATGTATACATGTATGTATTTTTACCAAAAATGTGCATTTCTTTAGGGTCATTTTTATTATAAACTGCGGAACAATCTTCTCCTAAAACTTTCACTTTGCCAGCCTTCCATTTTGTTTTTTGTTCATCTACTTGGCTATTTAGAGACAATTGTTCTGTATCTTCCGAGCTGACTTCTTTATTATTTTTTTGCTCTTCGAGCTCTGTTTCG
This sequence comes from Chlamydiota bacterium, assembly GCA_039028715.1. GTDB lineage: Bacteria > Chlamydiota > Chlamydiia > Chlamydiales > Simkaniaceae > JBCCHO01. The sequence continues at coordinate 753 of JBCCHO010000356.1, forward strand.
CATGTGTTCACAGTGGCCTTTTCGGGTAAACCCCAGATTTGGTAAAATTCAAACCCATTTTCGCCTCTTTTGAGCTTTAAACAGCGATTTGATTTTTACTTTTTTTAAAAACTGGAACCTTGATTCTAGCGCTTAAACACATATTTTACAACTGGATTTTACCATCTCTGGGGATGGAACGAAAACCCCAACTTCAAAGAAAAGACGAGCAGCTAGACGAACAAAAAGAAGAAATAGAGGTAACCCTAGCTGAGATCGATAAAAAAGACCAGCAGCTTCGTTCCCAAGAGCGTGAAATGACTAATCTACAAATAGCATTGACTCAAAAAGTCGACGAGATAGGCCTTCTTCAAAAAGAAGTTTTTTTCCTAAAAAGAAAACCCTTGGATAAGAAAACTGAAAAACAGTGGTGGGAGGCTTTACATAATGGAGACGAGGAGACTGTCAAAGACATTTTAGCACGTTAC
>JBCCHO010000357.1:0-1216 GCA_039028715.1 Chlamydiota bacterium
ACGATCTAGAGGCTTTAAATCAGTTTTCTTGGGTGCGTTTGAACCGGAAGCACTATATACCGAAGACGATTCAATCTGCAAAAATCTCGCTGAATTTGGCGGACCCTTTTGACCGATTTTTCCCTGGGTTTTATCCACCTGCCGGATAAGAACCCAGGAAAAAAGTCGATCAAAATAGCCGCGCCAAATCACCGACCTTTTTTCACTTTGAATCGGCTTGGGTATATAGTGCTTCCGGTTCAAACGCACCCAAGAAAACTGATTTAAAGCCTCTAGATCGTATTCTTTCTTCGTCGCCCATATTAAACTTAATATTGGCTAGAATAAAAAATGCAATCTAGAGAACTTTAAATTCAGTTTGCTTTTGGGCGCTTTTGAACCGGAAGGAGTATAGTCGATCCTGAAAACTCCTCGCTCAAGAGAATCAATGACAGTAGCATTTTTTTAGGACCGACTAAGTATCGCACAGCATGTACTCGATGACTCTCTTTGGAACCCCTGAATCGCGGAGCTTTGTGATCTGGTAGTCATTGAGTATAAAATGGGTGTGAGTCTTTCGTATCAGCCCAATGATTTTACCGCTGGGAATTCCAGCATCACTCAAGTCAATGATATCATTGACAGTGAGCTTCTCTCCTAGGTCGATATTTTGGTTGCAGGCTTCTTTTTGGTCATTGTCAAGAGCACTTCCAATTAAGCTCCCAGCAATAGCTCCTGTTCCAGCACCGATAATAGCTCCCGCATCTCCTCCAGCAAGAGATCCGAAGCCAAAGCCAATAGCGCTTCCTGTAAGGGCTCCTGTTCCTGCTTTTGTTGCACATCCAGCAAAAGAGAGACTACCCAAGCCAATAATGAGGGTGGCCAATATTTTTTTCACATTAACCTCTGTTAAAAAAGCACGTTCATATTGCAATAAAAGTAAAACTGTTTTTTTAAAACAGTTTTGGCTAATTTCTGTTTGGAGCTGTTATTATTGAGTTGTTTTGAAAAAAAAGCAAGGGAAAGTCGGGCGCTTTGTCCTCGATTACTGTCCGGTCGATTCAAAGTGCAAAAATTTCGCCGAATTTGACAGTCTCTTTTGACCGATTTTTCCCTGGGTTTTATCCACCTGCCGGATAGGTAATAAGGTTGCTTATCTAGAAAAAACTCCTGCGCAGGGACACGAAAAAACGCAGTTTTGAAGTGCCCGTAGCAGTCGATGGCTTCAAGATTTCAG
>JBCCHO010000358.1:0-1202 GCA_039028715.1 Chlamydiota bacterium
AAGCAAACTGAATTTAAAGTTCTCTAGATTGCATTTTTTATTCTAGCCAATATTAAGTTTAATATGGGCGACGAAGAAAAAATACGATCTAGAGGCTTTAAATCAGTTTTCTTGGGTGCGTTTGAACCGGAAGCACTATATCCTGCTAATGATAGGCAATTGACAAAAAGTAGTTCTCAAGGACAAAAGCGCGAATTTCACTCGAAATGGAATTTTACGCAGGAGCCTCATAAGAGGAAATTTTCTTTCCATGTTGGCGCAAGATCTCTTGCTTGCGCTCAGTGAGCTTATCAATTTCTTCCTGATAACGCGCAGCAATGGCCCGGCTTTTATCTGCTTCCGCCCAAGCGCGGCGCGCATCAATAAGGTTTGGAAATTGAAACTGGAGTCTATTCCCTTGATCTTCGGCCCTCGCGGCGCGAGCGAGCTCTTTGTTCCTCAAATCGGTCAGAACTTCAATCGCCTGATCAATTGCTTCAACTTCTTGATGCCACTGGCTCGGTGGCAGCTCTTTTACAATTGCTAACAACCGACCTTCTTCATCGGCACTAAGGGAAAATTGAGCGGTTTGTTTAGTTGAAGAAGAATCAGCTGAGTCAGGATTGTCGAGAGGCTGGCGAGAAAGATTAGATAAATCCTGCTTGCCGAATAAAGAGAGCGTTGGCGCTAACCCCAGAAAAAAGAGAGCGCATGTATAGGCTCTAATCCAATTCATCTCTCACCTCTTTTATCGATTGATTTGTTACCGGCATATACCCGAGCTGATTCAAAATGAGAAAAGGTCGGTGATTTGACTCGGCTATTTTGATCGACTTTTTCCCTGGGTTCTTATCCGGCAGGTGGATAAAACCCAGGGAAAAATCGGTCAAAAGGGCCCGCCAAATTCGGCGAGATTTTTGCAGATTGAATCATCTTCGGTATATTTTCATAATTATAACAAAATTTTCACAAATTTCCAGCTCTAAATTAGTTGCTGTGACACTTCCAAACCCCTTAAAAAGGTGGACTTCTAGACTGATGACTGACAATGACCTATTACCTGTGAGTGCGACCTATGAACCTATCCGTAAATGAAAATCTTCTTGCTTTTCACTCTTTCTGGAAGCTGATTTGTTACCCTTGTCTCATGGACAATGTGTACAAATCAGCTTCCAAAAATTTGCTAGAAACCTGGTAAAAACCAAAAACATTTTCATTTACGG
>JBCCHO010000359.1:0-1191 GCA_039028715.1 Chlamydiota bacterium
AAGGCTCTGGAAAAATTTGGAGCCTTTGTTTTCCGAGTATTCCAAGGAGCTCTTTTGGAAATGGTTACAACCATTCCCTGCAAGATCTCAATTAGAAATCTCGAAAAACATCTTGCTTAAGCTTTTTAGCAGAGCTTGTGAGAAATACGGGTTAGTAAACTCCGAGCGTTCACTAGGTGAAAAAATAAAATTTTAGATAAGCCATTATAAAACACAACTTGAGTTTTTAGAAAGCTCGTTTGCAGCTTAGTGGGATCTTATTTGATGCAAATATCAGTGAGTTGATATAATGCCCCATTGTGTCTGATGATAGCTCATCTAAAATTCTCTTTTTCCACTGAGCTATCATCAGACGCGGGCTTGGGTTAATACCTGTAAGTGCGACCTATGGATATTTAGAGGGATTTTCAATTTTTTTCATGCTTGAAAAAGAAAAATTCAAATCAATATCCATAGGTCGCACTCACAGGTAATAGTTTGCGCCCAATCACAGATCTTTTGTCACTTTGAATCGCTCGCAGCTATAGGTATTCAGGCTACTAATGGATAATTTATTTGATTTTTGGCACCAGCGCGGGTTTGTCGATAATGTGACAAGCGAAGAGCTAAAGACAGAGCTGCAAAAGCCTTTGTGCGCCTATATTGGGGTTGACCCGACTGCGGATAGCCTGCATTTGGGCAATTTAGTCGGTGTAGTAGCTTGTGCTTGGCTACAGCGCTTTGGTCATACTCCATTTATTTTAATCGGTGGTGGGACCGCTAAAATTGGCGATCCTTCGGGAAGAAGTGCTGAGCGGCCGCTATTAAGTCTAGAAGAGCTGGAAAAAAATGGCGTTGCGATTCAAAAGCAATTTGAACGGTTGCTCGATCATGCCAATGCAAACACTCGGCCTCGGTTTGTCAATAACGATCAGTGGCTTTCGTCTTATTCTTTGCTGGGATTTTTACGCGATGTGGGAAAGCTATTTCGCCTTGGGCCGATGTTAGGCAAAGAAAGCGTCCGGTCGCGTTTGCACTCTGAAGAGGGAATTAGTTTCACCGAATTTTCCTATCAAATTCTCCAAGCCTATGATTTTTATCACTTGTGTACGGAAAAAAAGATCACTTTGCAGGTCGGAGGAAGCGATCAATGGGGGAATATTACAGCTGGGGTAGAACTCAGCCGAAAGTTAGGCCGGAAAACAATTTTTG
>JBCCHO010000360.1:0-1133 GCA_039028715.1 Chlamydiota bacterium
CAAAACCAGTCACAATTGGACAAAGGATTTTATTGTGGTTCGTCCTGCTGCAACTTTTATGAACGCGGAGGGAGAAGAAGAGCTTGCTCCTACGGTAAGCTTCATGGAAAATTCTAGGCTTGTATGGAGAGCGATTGCCAAACTTGTTTCTAAAGAAATTGCCGAGATGCATTAGCTAGGGGCAACTTTTCGAACGGAAAAGACAATATCATCGAAATCATCATCTTCGTCTCCATCGTTGCAGAAGTAGCGTTTCCCATTTGGGATATCCTCAGAATACATCGCTGCTCCATTGCAATTGCCTTTTGCCCATTCGCCGCTGTCAACATAACAGGGGACTTTTTCTCCTTGCTCAACTTGAATAGTACCCCATCTATTCTCTGCAACAAAGTATTTTTCTTTTTTAAAAACTTCAATTTCCCATATATTATTAATACAGATGTGGTCTGATTCAGTGAAAACTTTTATTTCGATATTTTTAATATCTAGAGCTTCTGAGTCTTCCCAAAAAAGAACATTCGCGTACTTTCTTCTGGGAGTAGGGTCACCCTCTATTTTCAGATACCCATCAAATACGCCAATACTAAACCCTTGTAGATACTTGCTATTTGTCTTCTCGATAGAGAAAATGAGGATGTCTTTATCCTTAATAGGAAATCTGTCAAAAAGAAAAACTGTTTTCCCTTTATGTTCTTTTCTCTTAGGGCTTTCTTCCCCTGGAGATGAATTTAGCAATTGTTTGAAATTAGTCACCATTTCCCCTTAGTTGTCTACTCGAATCTATTGCAGCATGTTCCGCAGGAGTGACTTCAACAACATCAAAGAGGCCTCCTTCTTTTTGAGGAGGCTCGTGATGAAGCTCAACACTTTCCATAGACCTTGTTTTTTCGTCCCATACTTGAGGCGCTAATCCCTTTTCCATCCTTTTTATGTTTTCCTCGGTCGGGACATACTTTGACTCTCCTGTCACCGCCCCATTTCGATGGTCTAAAGCTTTGTTTTTCCAATATCTCTGACGAACGGTGCTCCACTTAGGAACTCCACCACTTTTCGTCAGATTGTTAATGGGATCTCCCACTTTCCATCCAATGGTGGAGTTTGGCATCGTGATTTTACCAGATTCAGGAAAAGGA
>JBCCHO010000361.1:0-1127 GCA_039028715.1 Chlamydiota bacterium
CAGCAACTATATTCCTCTATGATCTCAAATCCAGAAATTTTCGTATCTTTGTCTGTAGAACAAGCAGGCCATATGTACGAGTATGCGATGTTTGTCGGAAAAGGAAACCCAAAAAATGCCAAAATCATGGACGAAGCAATACTAAAAACTTTCGGCGAGCCCAAAGCTAAAAAGATGTTTAGCTTAGTAGATTTTTATAGGTCAGAGGGGGAAGAAAAAGGTATCCAACAAGGCATACAGGCCATTAGGGACTTCCTTAAAGAAGGATTAATTACCAAAGAGCAGGCGGAAAAAAAGATCCAAGAGCTCAAAGCCCAAAAAAAATAACGGCACCTCAAAGGGGAGAAAATTAGTCCCTGTTTGTCTGAGAGCACCATACACTTCCTTCCCCCTTGTAATTTAAACATTCTCAGAATCTTCTTCTTCGGAGTAGGGTTGACATACCCAATACATCTCATTATTTTTTTGTAAAACATGGCAATAATCGATAGGAAAGAGTATAAGAATTTTACAAAGAAAGGAAAGTTTGCATCTAGCCCAAAGAGGTTAAAAAAATATTCCCCAAACCGCCCCTCGTAAAAAAAGTGGCCAGAAAAATGGCCTAAAAAGTGGCCAGAATGGCCAAAGTGGCCAAAAAGTGGCCAAAAAATTTCAAGTGCGAAAGACGACGTTTAAGATTCTTCCCAGCATTTAGGGTAGAAGAAGGTGTCTTTGAAATATTTAAAAGACACTTAAAAAGTTTCCTAAAAAAATAGCAACCCCCTCTTGAGGATAATCTCCCTTTCCTTCCCCCTTGTTAGTATTAATATGCTAATGCCTTTGCCCTTCGGTCGATACATTGTATTTGCAGGTAGCTCACCAAATAGCTATCTTTGAGATACATATCCAAGTTGTGGATTGTGTACGAAAACACATTAGGAGAGGGGCGTTGCCCTTCTCCTTTATTTTGTGTGCCGAGCATGGAGGATAGCTTGGAGGTGGAAGTCCTCTACCCATCCTGATGGAGGAGAAGGGTTAGCGAAGCGCAAGGGCGCTACCGCGAGGTAGGGTCTGAAGGAAGCGTGGAGCAAAGCCACGAGTTGACGAACAGAAATCAGATACGAGGCAGGACAGTCGGGACGAGTGAG
>JBCCHO010000362.1:0-1103 GCA_039028715.1 Chlamydiota bacterium
CCATTTCGAGTGAAATTCGCGCTTTTGTCTTTGAGAACCACTTTTTTTAAAGTGCCTATCTTTAGCAGGATATGTTAATTTACAAAAAGTAGTTCTCAAGTCAAAATCATCAAATTTCCCTTTGAAAGCGATTTTTGCGCGAGGAGCCTCTAAGATGCGTGTTTTTATGAGGAACGTTAAACATTTCCAAGAGAGTTTCTTGGCATATTCGGGGAACACAGATGTTCCAAGCTTTCCCCAGAGGCTGGTGAGAAATACGGGTTAATGCTATTTCCGAATGAAAATAGCGTTAATTTTCCCATAAAAATCGCTTAGGTTAGAGACGTTAAATTTAGAACTCAGTTCATAAGGGTGCATAAGTGAAAAAACTGTATCGCGACCGTTGGGATAAAAAAATAGCTGGGGTCTGTGGTGGGTTCGGCCGTTTTTTTGGTATTGACCCAACAGTTTTGCGATTGCTCGGTGCTGTTTTATGCCTCTTTACCGCAATTCTTCCTCTTGTCACGATCTACCTCATTGCTTGGCTTCTTATTCCTCTTGGACCTACTACCTACGTCCAATTCAAGTGCAGGCGCCTTTATCGCTCTAGAAAAAACAGAAAAATCGCTGGAGTTTGTGGTGGAATCGCCGAGATGCTGAAGGTGAACGCCATGATCATTCGCTTCGTTGCCTTCATTGCCATGATGATCACAGGAATACTTCCACTCGTCATCACCTACTTTTTAGGGGCGCTGATTATTCCAGCATGCCCCAAATCCATTTATCCAAATTAAAACCCACGTTGTGGGGTAGCCCGTAGTTCTCACAAGCTCTGCTAAAAAGCTTAAGCAAGATGTTTTTCGAGATTTCTGAATTGAGGTCTTGCAGGGAATGGTTGTCACCATTTTCAAAAGAGCTTCTTGGAATACTCGGAAAACAGAGGCTCCAAATTTTTCCAGAGCCTTGTGAGAAATGCGGAGTAGAGTTGCTCAGATAAATTTTCTGTTTTTTTACCTGCCGGATAAGAACCCAGGGAAAAAGTGATCCGAAAAGGGACCGCCAAATTCGCTGAGATTGTCTCATTTTGAATCGTTACGAGTATAGTTAATTTTATAATAAAAAAA
>JBCCHO010000363.1:0-1094 GCA_039028715.1 Chlamydiota bacterium
TCAAAAGGGTCCGCTAAATTCAGCGAGATTTTTTCATTTTGAGTCGGCTTGGGTATATATCAACTGATGTTAAAAAATAATGATAAAAGATAAAAGAAAAATAGATGGGGGTTTTTATATATTTTGTCTTGATCCTGATCCTTACCTACAAGTCACACATGTAGTTGGTAGTAAGACATATGAGATTTTGAGGTTATAAACCTGAGTTCTGAATTTAACATTTTTAAGCTGAGCGATTTTTATGGAAAAAATTAACGCTATTTTCCTTTGGAAAAAGCACTTCGACTATTTCACTCACTCGAAATGGAATTTTGCGGGGAGCCTCCAGAGGCTTGAATTTTTAGCATACTTGAATAAAGCAGGTGAAGAAAGAGAATTTTAGATGAGCGATCAGAAGACACAACTTGGGTTTAAATTCAGAACTCAGATTTCCAAGGGAATAGATTGGAATATTCGGGGACACAGATGCCCCAACCTTTTCCAGAGTCTTATGAGAAATCGGGTGAGCTCAAGCGGAAAACTTGATTTAGAGACAACTAAACAATAGGTAAGGTAAAAGATTATGGCAAATATTGAAGGACCTTCAGATTCTGCGCCTATTTCTCCAGAGGAAATTGAGCAGTATAAGCGAGACTATCAAGAGAGCTTGCAACTATTTCAAAATGCTTTTCACGAGTACAATAAACCGAACCTCGAGCCACACAAAAAAGCAAAGTTCAAACAAGTCATGGATGAAGCGCTCAATGTCATGAACCAAACTGCCTGCGTGGCGTTAAAAAAAGGAAAGCAGGCCAATGAGGTTCAACTCGAGAAGAGTTATCAAGCATTCATTGAAAACCCGACACCTGCAAATCGCGCCCAGCTCATCCACGATATTAAAGCACTTGCGCAATAGCTTTTTCATGATTAAGATTATAGCAAATTTTTGGGTTCCGGTGCAAATAGGGATCTCATTGACAAAATCGCCCTCTGACATCAGGGCTTTTTCATCGTAATTTCTTTACAAGTTTAGCTCGAAAACTCTAGATAAAAGCTTCAATGTCCAGGAGTCATTCCACTTAGCTTGTCTTCTACGATGAGCTGTTCCTCGTACA
>JBCCHO010000364.1:0-1092 GCA_039028715.1 Chlamydiota bacterium
CTCAGCAGGTTCAAGAGCAAGCCGAACAAATAGTTGCTCTGAAGCAAGTAGTACAGGAGCTAAAAGACGAGATCTCGCGTTTAAAAAACATGCCAAAACGGCCAAAATTCAGACCTCAAGGAGGGGATCCAAAAGGTAGAAGCGGAAAACCAGCCGGGTCTTCTAGCGGAGGGGCAACCCCTGCAAGTAGAATGACTCCGGAGAAAAAGCGAGAAGAAATTTGTGTTAAAGCATTGGGAGTTCCCGAAGGATCGCACTTTAAGGGACATCAGCAGTATGTCGTACAAGAACTGGAAATTATTCCCAAAGATGTGATCTACAAGCTAGAAGTATGGAAAGCGCCCGATGGATCTATCATACGAGGTGTTTTGCCAAAAGAAGTGCGAGGTTCCCATTTTGGCTGCCAAATGCGAGCACTTCTGCACAATCTCTATGCCCTTGGAATGACTGAGCCGGGACTTTTTGAGCTGCTAAGGGAAACAGGAATTGAGATTTCTGAAGGACAAATTCATAACATTCTTATGAATGAATCAGAAAAATATCACGACGAAAGTGAAAAAATACTAAAAGCTGGACTTGAAGAGGCTCCGTATATTCGCACTGATGATACTGGAGCGAAACATCAGCATAAAAATGGATATTGCACTCATATAGGTGGACAGCACTTCGCCTACTATAAAACAACATCCAGCAAATCAAGAGCGAATTTTCTCAAAATTCTACTTCAGGGTAAAGAAGGTTACTCGATTAATGAGGCTTTTATATGGCACCTTTTTCAAGCTGGAGTTAAAGATGACTTGCTCAACCACCTCGAAAAGTATATTGGGAAACGATACCGAAAAAAGAAAGGACTCACCCGTTTACTCAATCGTATTGGAATAGAAAAAAAGAAGCTAAGACTCCATTGCTTTGAGGCGGGATTGGTTGGCTTCATTAGCGAAACGCTTTTAACCCGCATTTCTCACAAGGCTCTGGAAAAATTTGGAGCATCTGTTTTTCGAGATTCCAAGGAGCTCTTTTGGAAATGGTTACAACCATTCCCTGCAAGATCTCCTTGGAATCTCGAAAAACATCTTGCTCAACTTTTTAGCA
>JBCCHO010000365.1:0-1058 GCA_039028715.1 Chlamydiota bacterium
AAAAGTTGAGCAAGATGTTTTCCGAGATTTCAAGGAGATCTTGCAGGGAATGGTTGTAACCATTTCCAAAAGAACTCCTTGGAATCTCGGAAAACAGATGCTCCAAATTTTTCCAGAGCCTTGTGAGAAATGCGGGTTAAAGGCGAAGGTTTTCAACCATCCCTGGAGGAGACAATAAACAAGCTTCTTTAAAATCGATCTCGCCCAAATCAGACACCACCACCCCTTGAAGCCGCGGATTTTGCAGCCATAGCGCCTTGGTAAAATAAATCGGAAGTAACCGGCATCTCTTCAATGAACATCTTTTCCGCTTGCTTGAGCAGATGACTTCTTTTCTCATTGTTAGTTTCATGATCTGCTTGATCGAGCAAATTGCAGTAGACTGAGCATTCCCAGTTGGAAAGATTCACCTTGAGCTGTTTCTTCCGAAAAAACGACAGCTTGTAGCTCGGATCGTAAGATTTAGAGCAAAAGACCGCTTCGCCCAGTTGAAACTCCCCAGCAATATGCGCCTTGTAATCGCTTTTCTTCAGTTGAACCCGAAGACCGAGCTCCCGACTCCACTGCTCCTGGATTGCCATCATCAACTGCTCTGTCGCTGGCAAGGCGCGATAGCTAAGCACAAGCGGCGGCAACTCTTCTTTGCTTGATCTTGAGCTGTCCAAGCGCCTTTTGGAAAAGCGCCCTTGCTTTGGCTACATCCTCATTTTCAAAATCATCACGATCTGTGATCTTTAGACATCCCGCTAAAAAACCAGTCGCTGGTGCGCCCCCTAATCGAAGGACGTGGGTGAAGTGTCCTCAGAAACTATCATTCGCTACATTACAGAATGCCAAGGGAAATAGGGGCACGCTTTCATCTCAATCCCCTAACCCGCATTTCTCACAAGGCTCTGGAAAAATTTGGAGCATCTGTTTTCCGAGATTTCAAGGAGATCTTGCAGGGAATGGTTGTAACCATTTCCAAAAGAGCTCCTTGGAATCTCGGAAAACAGATGCTCCAAATTTTTCCAGAGCCTTGTCTCGAAATGCGGGTTAAAGGTTTTCGAGATAGGTGG
>JBCCHO010000366.1:0-1029 GCA_039028715.1 Chlamydiota bacterium
CATCAGTTTGCGATTTTGTTTAGCAACTTCGAGATTATTTAAATTGTTGATGATGGGCTTGTCGTATTCATCAACTAAAACAACCACTTTATTTTTTTTTGCAAGGGTTTCTATAAGGCTGCTTAGGCGTATCTGTATCGAGCGCCCCTCTAGAGAGGCGCCAAAAGAGGACGCGATTTTTGTAACGTAGTCTTGAAGGTTTTCTTTTAACTCTTCGCAAGTTGTGCTAGCAATTTGGGAAAAGTCAAAATGCAAAACCGGATGCTCTTGCCAGTCGTAATCGCTCTCGTATATCTGGCATCCTTTGAAAAGCTCTTTATTCCCTTTAAAAATGTGTTCCAAAGTGTTAACGAATAGTGACTTGCCAAACCTCCTAGGACGCGATAGAAAATAGTGTGGAATGCCTTCATCTATAAGCCTATAAGCAAACCCCGTCTTATCGATATAGACGTATTCATCGTTAGCAAGAATTTTTTCAATATTTTGGATTCCAATGGGTAATTTCTTCATTAAGCCCTCATTTAATTTGAGATTAGATTATACCGTATTACCTTCTTTTTGCCTGTTCTTTTCTATTGGCTTCCTCCTCGAACTCTCTAAAACGGCAAGATTTGATTTTCCTTATTTATCGTAAATTCTTCTTTATAAAAATCTTATTTTTCCTATTTCCTTCCCCAAGTTATGCAAACTACGCTTCATTGTAATCTAATTTGACTTCAACATTTGCAAAAAATATCCAGAGAGATTATCGACACTGAATGTTTCTGGTAGAGCTGGTGAGAAATACGGGCTAGCAAGAGAACAAGCAGTAAAAATCATCTGCTCCGATGAAAACTGTGAGATCGCTTGAGAGCTGTTGTCCCTATTTTTATCAATAAAAATATTACCTGTGAGTGCGACCTATGGGTATTTAGCCCGCATTTCTCACAAGGCTCTGGAAAAATTTGGAGCATCTGTTTTCCGAGATTCCAAGGAGCTCTTTTGGAAATGGTTACAACCATTCCCTGCAAGATCTCCTTGAAATCTCGA
>JBCCHO010000367.1:0-1014 GCA_039028715.1 Chlamydiota bacterium
AAAATTTGGAGCATCTGTTTTCCGAGATTCCAAGGAGCTCTTTTGGAAATGGTTACAACCATTCCCTGCAAGATCTCCTTGAAATCTCGAAAAACATCTTGCTCAACTTTTTAGCAGAGCTTGTGAGAAATACGGGTTAACTGCTTTTCAGTTGCGATCTAGATGAGTTTTTCCAAAACCTTTTGCAGAACGTGCAAAAAAGTCATGAAATTTTTCTAAATAAGCCTCGAGTAACCAGGGTGGCTACCCACCCCCTCGAGTTTGGACATTTGATAGGCAGAAAAACACAATTAGTTGATTATAAGAACTTTATGAAGATTTGTGTTTCGCAATCAACCCTAAATAAGAAGAAAGATTCAAGTGACTTGTAACCAGTAGATTAAAGAAAAACAAAACCAGCTTAACTTGTCTATTTTTTGAAGTGTCTAAACTCGAGGGGTTTTAATGAGTTCGCAAGACCTCCAAAACAGTTCCTCTAAATTGGCAGTCTCAGAATTCATTTTCAAAATCATCTATGAACCTATCCCAATAAATATTTTTTCAGAGGCTCCCCGCAAAAATCGCTTTCGAAGCAAAATTTGATGATTTTGGCTCAATGACCTCTTTGTGCTAAATCTGATGATAGCTCATCTAAAATTCTCTTTTTTCACCTGCCTAACAGCTCGAATTTCCACCTACTTTATTCAAGTATGTTGAAAGTTCGAGCCTCGGGCAGGTAAAAAAACAGAAAATTTATCTGAACTATCATCAGACACGGGCTTGGGTTTCAAGGTTTCAGCGGAAAATCGAATTCTCCAGCGAGGGTCCGTGCAACAGATTAGAAAGGCCTTCAGACAGCAGGAAAAAGTGACTCAAGAGCGCACACATCAAGAAAAAAAGCATTGAGCCGCATATCAGCAATTCCCGTTAAATAAATTTTCGCAATGAGATAGACTGTTTTTTCAACTATTTTTTCGCAAATACTGGGAGAAGAGCTATGGGAGTGCATTCAATTGAGAAAAAACACCTTTCTGC